>CATEWF010000008.1 GCA_949527715.1 uncultured Mycoplasmatota bacterium
AAAGAGAAGTAGTTGTAGTTATTTGTTTATTTACATTTCCTGTTATGTTACCAGGGATAGTCGCGTCATTACACTCTAATTCTGTTGGATTAACAGTAACCGTAAATGGGTTAGTGTAGCCTTCTAATTGTTTACCATGAACATTAGCAGTAAATTTTATTCTAAAATTTTGGCTAGTTGGTTTCTTGGTTAGAGTACCATTAATAACACCTGTTGTTGTATTAATGTTTAATCCTGTTTGTTGGTTTAGCCCTTCACATGAGAAAGTTACACCGCTTACGGATTCTCCTGTATTAGTTTCGATGTGACCTGAAAGGGATGCAGTTGCAGTTATTGAAGTATTTATGTCACCTGTTATGTTACCAGGGATAGTCGCGTCATTACACTCTAATTCTGTTGGATTAACAGTAACCGTAAATGGGTTAGTGTAGCCTTCTAATTGTTTGGCATGAACATTAGCAGTGAATTTAATTTTAAATTCTGGATTAGTAGGTTTCTTGGTTAGAGTCCCATTAATAACACCAGTTGTTTCATTAATATCTAATCCTGTTTGTTCTTTTAATCTTTCACATGTGAAAGTTACATCACTTACAGATTCTCCTGTATTAGTTTCGATGTGACCTGAAAGAGATGCAGTTGCAGCTATTGAAGTATTTATGTCACCTGTTATATCACCGGGGATAGTCTCATCGTTACACTTCAATTCAATTGGTTCTTCACTCGTTCAGCAAGCAGATACAGTAAAAGGAATTGGTGTAACAATACCAACCATAGATGTAATAGATATAAGTGATCTTAATAATTTCTTATTCATAATTTAACAATTTTATAAGTATTTTATACTCGTTTTTTTTTTTTTTTGAAAAAAATTTTTAAGGAATTGACAAAAAAATGTACCCAATCTTTTGAGTACATTCTCGTGTTTTATAAAGTAAAACTATTTATTTTGAATAGCTTCAACACCAGGAAGAACAGATCCTTCGATTAATGCTAATGAAGCACCACCACCAGTTGAAATAAAACTGAAATCAGATTCTTTAAAACCTAATGAGATTGCAGCAGCTGCTGAATCACCACCACCAATTACAGTGAATGTACCTTTAGTAGTAATTTCTTTTAAAGTTTTACAAATCTCAACTGTTCCATAAGTGAAGTTCTTAAATTCAGAAACACCTACAGGACCGTTTCAGACTACGGATTTTGCATTCATTAATTTAGCTTTGAAATCTTCGATTGTTCTAGGACCGATATCTAATCCCATTAAACCGCTTAAACCATCTTCAATTTTACGATATTCAGGTTTAGTATCTTCGAAACTTGGAGCACAATACGCATCAGTAGAAAGAATAATTTTATTTCCACCTTTAGCTAAAATTTTCTTAGCTTCATCGATCATTTCTGTTTCAAGAAGTGAGTTTCCAATGTCGTATCCTTGAGCTTTTAAGAAAGTGAATACCATTCCACCACCAATTAATACATAATCAGCAATTTCAACTAAATGGTTAACAATTTTTAATTTATCACTAACTTTAGCTCCGCCCATGATTGCGACAAATGGTTTTTCAGGGTTTTCACTAACTTTAGATAAGTTTTGTAATTCTTTTTCTACTAGAAAACCAATACATGAAGTGCCAATGTTTTGAGCAATACCAACGTTTGATGCGTGTTTTCTGTGAGCTGTACCAAAAGCATCATTTACATATACTTCTGCTAATGAAGCTCAGAATTTTCCTAGTTCGTTATCACATTTAGATTCTTTTTTAACAACTTCGTTGTTTTCGTTAACGTCATTGTATCTTGTGTTTTCTAATAAAATAATTTCACCAGCTTTTAAATTATTTGCAGCATCAACAACCTTTTGACCAACACTTGCATCAACAAATGTTACTTTGTTGTTCGGTAATTGTCTTTGTAATTCTTCTGCTACTAATTTAAGAGACTTTTTGCCAGATTTAATGTCATCTGTTGATTTAATTCTTGATAAGTGAGATAAAAGAATAATCTTGCAATTATTTTGGATTAAATAGTTTAATGTTGGAAGGGTGGCAACAATTCTCTTTGTATCAGTAATTTTTCCTTCTTTAATAGGAACGTTAAAATCTAAACGAGCAATAACTTTTTTGCCTTTTAGATCAACGTCTTTTAACGTTTTCTTATTTAACATAGTTAAATTGGGTAAAAATTATAAGTTTGCGAAGTGAATAGTTGTTCTTACTAATTGATTAACGTAAGAAGATTCATTATCATATCAAGTAAATACTTTATACATTTTCTTTCCGTTAACTTCAAGAGCCATAGTCATCTTTGGATCGAAGATTGAACCATGAGTTTCACCAATAATATCGCATGAAACAATTTCATCACCATTGTAACCTAGAGTGTCGGTTACAGCAGCTTTCATTACTGAATTAATTTCTTCAACAGTTGTGTCTTTTTCAAATTCACAAGTTAAATCAACGATTGAACCTGTAATAGTTGGCACACGAACAGCTAAACCATGTAATTTACCTTTTAATTCAGGCAATACTAAACCAATAGCTTTAGCAGCACCAGTTGAAGTAGGTACCATTGAGAAGCAAGCAGCACGTGCTCTTCTTAAGTCACGGTGTGGAGCATCTTGTAATCTTTGGTCTGCAGTGTATGCATGGATTGTAGTCATCATACCCTTAACAATACCGAATTTATCATTTAATACTTTAACCATTGGAGCTAAAGCGTTAGTTGTACATGAAGCACCAGAAATAACTGTGTCAGATGCTTTTAAGATTTCGTGGTTAACACCATAAACTACAGTAGGCATTTCACCTTTACCAGGTGCAGAAATAATAACTTTCTTAGCACCAGCTTGTAAATGTTTAGAAGCACTTTCTTTATCTACAAAACGTCCAGTTGATTCAATAACAATGTCAACATTTAATGATTTTCATGGTAATTGAGCAGGATCTTTTTCAGCAAAGATTGGAATTTTTTTACCATCAATGATTAAATTTGATTCATCAGCTGAAATTTCATTTTTCATTATTCCATGAGCTGAGTCATATTTCAATAAGTGAGCTAAAGTTTTAGCATCAGTCAAGTCGTTAATACCAACAACTTCTACTTCAGATTTTTTAATTAGTTCTCTGAAAACTAATCTGCCGATTCTACCGAATCCGTTAATTGCAATTTTTTTTGACATATTTTCTCCTATTTTTTTAATACTTTATTATTATATTTACTAATTAATAAATATATAAAAAAAATAGATTTATATCCGATTTTTAAAAAAATCATTACATTGATTCAACAGCATTTATGTCTAATAGTTTTAATCCTGAAGCAAGAGTATTTTTGATAGCTACACATAGCCAATATCTTTGTTGACTAAGTTTTATATCCTTGTCATTAATAATTTGACATTTACCATAGAACGAATGGAATAACTTAGCAAGATTTAATAAATAATTAGTAATTTTATTGATCTCACAAGATTTGCTTATTGCTTCAATAGTAGGAACAAAATAATTTAATTCATCAATTATTTGTTTTTCAATATCTTCTGTTAGTAAATCAAATTTCTTGGTTTTTTTAAATTTACCAATTGAAAGTAATTTACAAATTCTGGCATGAGCGTATTGGACATAATAAATTGGGTTGTTATTAGACTTGTCAATAGCTTTATCAACATCAATTTCTAAATGAGTTGAAAGAGTTTGACTAGCAAGATATCATCTTGCTGCATCTTTACCTATTGCATTGACTAAATCACTTAATGTTAAAGAATTACCAGTACGTTTAGACATTTTAAATTCTTTGCCATCCTTGACTAGTCTAACCATTTGCATAATAAGAATTTCAATTTGTTCTTTCTTATATCCAAGCAATTGAATGGCAATCGTCATACGATCCGCATAGGATTTATGATCCGCACCTCAAACATTAAATATTTTGTCATATCCTCTAGAAAGTTTAATTTTATGATATGCAATATCAGGAGTAAAGTATGTATTAGAGCCGTCAGTTTTAACTAATACACGATCTTTATCATCTCCTAATTCTGTTGTTTTAAGTCAAAGGGCATTTTCACTTTTATAAGTGTGAGATAACAACGAATCGAGAGTAATTTTTATCAAACCTTTTTTATATAAATCGGATTCGTGGAACCAAATATCCATATCTACACCAAAGTTATGTAAAGTCGTTTTAATAACATTCAACATGTATGTTGCTGAATAAGTTTTAAAGAAATCAACTATTTCTTCTTTATCAACAATTTTATCTTTATTGTATTTAATTTTAAGAAACTTATCTCCATGTTCCTGTTTAATGCATTGGGCAACATCTATTATTTCCTTACCATGATAAGAATCTTCTGGTAATTCATCTTTTCTACCAAATAGTTGTTTATATCTAATCAAAACAGATAAAGCTAATTTATCAATTTGGTTCCCACCATCATTGATGTAATATTCACGATTGACTTTTATACCGTTTTTTTCTCACACCCTTGCAATGGTATCACCGATTGCAGCATTGCGTGCATGACCGATGTGTAGTAATCCAGTCGGATTTGCCGAAATAAATTCAATATTGTAAAAAAGTTTTTTTGATTTTTGTTGACCAAAATCTTCTTCTAAAACAATTGCTTCATTAATGACTTCCTTGTTATATTTTGAAGATAATCAAACATTTAAAAAACCAGGACCTACAATTTCAGCTTTTTCAAAAATATTTTTTGGTAAATTTTTAATTATTTTTTTACCAATAGGTTGAATCAAATCCCTACTGATGCCAGATTTCATTAAAATATTTGTTGAATAATCACCAAATTTTAAATCTTTAGTTTTTTGAAGATTGCAATCAAATTCACTTAATGATTTGTTTCCATTAAAAAAACTAGCTATTTCATGATAAATAATAGCATTCATTTTTTTCTTTATATCAACTATAACGTTTCTAGAATATTTCATATTTTTAAAGATTATATATTTAATTCAAATTATTTAATTCTTAAATTAGGGCCTTCTAATTTAAACTTTTGACCATTTGTTGTTGCAATAATTCTTTGAGTTATTCTATTACCGCTTATTTGTCCACAACAAGCAACAAGCTTTCTTTGAAGTTCTTCAAATGAAAGATTAGATGTAAAAAATGTTGGTCTGTTCTTTTGCATTCTTGAATTTAATAAAACCATTAAATGATCGCTATAAAATCATGCATTTGCCTTTTCAGCTCCTATATCATCTAAGAATAAAACATCTGCATGCTTAAATTTATTTATTATTTGAATATTTTTCCTATTTGCTTCTTTATCATCAAAACCTTGTTTCAAATTAAAAACCAAATCTGGAACAAAGCAGTAAGCAACTTTCTTACCTATTCTTGCCAAATCATTTGCAAAAGCAATAGTTGAATATGTTTTTCCTATACCGAAAGCACCATAAATATAAATTCCATAATTAAAATTTGGATTTTTAGTTAATTTAGAAAGTTTTTTAATTAATTCTTTTTTAGAAATATTAGTTGAGTCACCAAAATATTTCCTTGTTATAGACAAATTTAAAAAGGAATTTGGAAAAGAGCGATAAAGATAATTTTTAGCAAATGATCTTGACTCATTTAATTTTGCCATTTTAGGACAAGGAATAGATTTATAAACTAATTTGTTGCCAACCCTCGTCAAAATTAAATGGTAAGCAAATTGATTAACACAATGATCTGGTATTTGGTCACAAAGCGTTTGCTCATCAACCATTTTTTTAATGCCATTAAAAAAAGTAGTAAATTCTTGATCAGTTAATTTAAGTTTTTCTACTAGTGGATGACATTTATATAAATCAATTTGTTCTTGAGTTAAGTCTTTTACTTTAGTTGAAGCAAACTTTTCAAGAGATTTTTCTAATAACTCCTTGTTCATACTAAATATTTTCTCAATCTATAGCTTCTTGCTTAAATAATTCCGAAGAAGACTTAGCATTTAATTCGTTAATATCTTTATTTTTAAATCTAAAGAAGTTGTAAATGTCAGTTAATGTATTTAAATTTAATCCGTTAACTGTTTTTGCAATTTTGCAAATATAAGTTCTATTCAATTTTCCGTTAGTTTTAAAAATTGTAAAATCAACTAGTAAGTTGATAACATAGTCAGAAAGTTTGTAACTATTTCTTAAAACTTCTATTGTTTCTTTTTCATCAGAAGATAATGGGGTTTTGTAAATTGCTGATAAATATTGCTCTGAGTTCAAATTTTTATATTCATTGAATATAGTTTGAATTTGTTCAGAAGATAAATTCTTCACGAACATAGCTGCATTTCTATGTAAATTGATATTTGAAAAAACTGAAACGTTTTTTGCACTATTAATGTATTCGTGAAATTTCAATGAAAGCAAATCTTGATCAACTTCAAAAGTGTTTTCTGTAGAAACTATACAACCATAAATAATATGCTCAATTTCACTTTCTGATAAATTGTAATTTTGATAGTAACTTTCAATAATTGCTTTGCATTCGTTGCTAATAACAATTAATGTAGATGTATTTTTTGCAATGTTTTGATATAACTTGTCAAAATTAAATGTTTTTACTTCACTTAACTCTTTATTGTCAAAAATCATTTCAAAAGTTGAAGAAACATTTGTTGAATCAGATGGAATTCTTGAAGGCATATACATATATTCAAGTTTTTCATAATTTAATTGGCCAATTGATTTAATTAGTAAATAACGATACTTTTGGTTGTTTATAAAATTATCAAAAGATAATGGTTGTTTGATAAGGAAATGATAAATCATTTCTGTCTGATTGATATTTTCTTGTAAATATGTTTGCAATAAACCTATAGCTTCTAATTTGCTTCTTAATTCAGAAAATTTAATAGGAGAATGTCCGCATGCATCATTAAAATCTTTTAAATATGATGAAACACCAGCAATTTTAACTTGTTTGTTTGATTCATGATACAAGTTAATATATAAGTTTATAGCTTCAGATCCAACAATGGGAGAATATAGGTCATATAGTAATTCATAGTTAAGTGTGTATCCATAATCTTTATAGATTACATATTTAACATTGAACAACATATAAACTTCTTCTCCTTTCAAATAAATTCTATAATCAACAACTCAAGTAAGTTATTGCGTAAAAAGAAGTATAAAAATTTTTTAAAATTTATCTACAATTTTTTTGATTTCACTATAGAAATTTTTTTTATTTTTTGAGTTATCTACAAAGAAATCATATTTTATAGTACTTGATTTTATGGGGTTTTTTAAGTTTCCCACACGTTTTGTGGGAAATTTTCTTAAACTTCCAAATTTTTTTTCTAAATTGTTTTTTTCTAATTTTTTTGAGGCAGAAATTAAAATGATTTTTTTAAAGTATTTTTTGAAATATTTTTCGTGATTAATATATATGGCTAATTCACAAAAAATTAGCTGATCTTTGTTTTTCAATTCAATAATTTTGTTTTTTATTAATGGAAGAGTAATATTATTTAGTTTTTTTAAATATTTACTATTAGTAAAAACTAAAGAACCTAATTTCTTTCTATCTACTTCTTTTAAATTTACATACTCTTTACCGAAAGCTTTTTTTATCTCTAAATATCCTATTTTGTTTTTTTTGTAAATTTGATGAATATACTCATCAGCCATTCATGTATTAAAACCATTTTTTTTAATATATTGAATTGCAGTTGTTTTTCCACATCCGCTTTTACCCGTAATACAAACTAGCACAATTATTTCCCCACTTGTTTTTGACAATTAGGACAAAAATAAGTCCCACGACCATTCACTTTAATCTTTTTAATGATTGTTTTGCATATAGGACAAGGTTGCCCCGCTCTTGTATGAACTAATAAAAGAGATTGATAACCACCAGTATGGTTTGGATCGAATTTATATGAAGCAACTGTTGTACCTTTGTGTTTAATTGCATCTTTTAAAACTAATTTAGCATTTTTTGCAATTAAGCTATATTGCTCAGATTTTAAATATTTTGGTTTTGTTAAAGGATGAATTTTAGATTTAAATAATATTTCGTCTACATAAATATTTCCTATTCCTGAAACAATACTTTGATCTAATAAAACAGTTTTAATTGCACGATTGATTCTTTTGCATTTTTGTTCTAAAAATCTTCCTGTACATTCTTTATTTAGAGGATCTATTGCCACTTTTTTAATTTCTTTAGATAGTAAGTATTCATCATTCTTGTAAATATTAAATGTTCCAAACATTCTCATATCATAGTATGATAAACGATATTTATTATTAAAAATAATAGACAACATCAAGAATCTAAGATTTGGTTGTTTTAAATTTGATTCATAAAACAATTTTCCTTCCATTCTTAGATGAACTACCAATTGTTTTTTATTAGAAAGTTTAAAAACAATATATTTACCAATTCTTTCAATGTTTAATATCTTTTCTCCTTTTAAGAAATCAACAAATTGTTTAGGAGAACAATTTTTTAAAATTTTTGTTTTATAAAAATTTACTCCAACAATTTTGTGATTAACAATTTTTTGATTAAGTAAATTTGTTATTATGGTTTGTACTTCAGGAAGTTCAGGCATATATGTATTTATTATAAATAAAAAAGTTGTCGTTAACAGTTATGCGACAACTATCTAATTTTTAATGGTGCTCCGTGAGGGACTCGAACCCACGACCCAATGATTAAGAGTCATTTGCTCTACCAACTGAGCTAACGGAGCATAATAAAATTATTTTATCATATTTAATATTCTTTCAAAGAGAATAATTTAATACCAGCAGTATCAAAAATAAATTGTTTTATGCATTTAATAGCATATGAAAATAAATCATAGTAATTATGAATGCTGTCATATTTTTTATTAAATAGCAAATGAATTAATTTACTTAGCCTGATATCATATGCATTTGTGTGTAAATCTCTTCGGCAATTCTCACACAACATTCCACTATGTTTAAAAGAAATTGTACTTAAAACTTTACTTGAACATCTAACACATTTATTGACTTCTAAAGAAATTCCAATATATAAGCAAAACTCAGATAATAACTTTAATATAAAAGTATCATCATCTTCTTCGTTTAATTTAATTTGTTTTAAATTATTTTCATAATATGAAAACAGAGTATTTGAAGCGGGAATATAAGAAATGATTTCGTTTAAAACAAACATTTTTTTATTGGACTGCATTTCTCATATTGAATCTTCGAGCAATATAGCTTTTTTAAATTTTGACATTTTTTGTTCATTTCTTGCTTGAAAAAATTGAAATTCTATTTTTGAACCATAAAATAAATTTCTTGAATTTTTTGACATTATTTTTCTGCTACCTAAAGATAAACACGAATATTTGTTACCATCTTCTGCAAGTATTGTTAATACTTCATCAAAAACTTGATAATCAACTTTGTTTATTAAATAACCATTTAATATAGTTTCAGCCATTATTTATTTGAATATCCTAATAAAGACAAAACTTTTGGATTATTTCTTCAATCAGTTTGTACTTTTACAAAAAGTTTCAAATTTATTTTACAATCATATATTTTCAATAATTCTTTTCTAGCATTAACACCAATTTTTTTGATCATTGTTCCGTTTTTACCAATCAATATTGGTTTTTGTGAAGATTTCTCGACAAAAATATTAGCAAATATATTAAATATATTTTTTGATTCATCGAATGATGTTTTCTCAATGTAAATTCCTGTAGCATATGGAACTTCCTTTTTGCAGTTTAGTAAAATTTGCTCACGAATAATTTCTGCAATATTAAAATTATCAGAATCCTGCGTTTCTTCTAATTGCTGATAGCCAATAAGATTTTCATATATTGCTTCAAACAATAACTCAAATGAGTTGTTTTTAGAAGAAATTTTTGTTGTTGCAATTGGTGTAAAATGTTTAGAAATTGAATTTATATGATTTCTAATGGATCCTTCAGTAACTACATCACATTTAGTTATTACTAAAATAATTTTTTCTAATTTATAAGATTTTACAAATTTAATTATTTCTAAATCTTCATCATCTACAGGACGTGTAGGATCAACAAGAAATAAAACTAAATCGCAAGATTTAAAAGTCTTTTTGATTTCAGAATTTAAAAACAAATCTAATTTATTTTTTGCAAAGTGAAATCCTGGCGTATCAACAAAGGTAATATCTAACATTTCGTTAGAAAATAAAGTTTTAATTTGATTTCTTGTTGTTTGTGGTTTATATGAAACAATAGAAACTTTCTTTTTACAAATTGTATTTAAAAGTGTTGATTTACCAACATTTGGTTTACCAACTATAGTAATTACTCCAGATTTTTTAGCATTGACAATGTTAGGCATGGAAATACTCAATTATTTTTGGAATGAAAATTACAAGACCTACAACAACAGAAGCAAGAGTCAAAATAAGTGTTGCAGCAGCTGATATATCCTTAATTTTTTTGGCCTTCGCATTGTATTCAAACATGATAATGTCTACAACATTTTCAATTGCAGTATTTAATAATTCCATTCCAATAATAATGGCGATCAAAATAACTACAATCGACCAATCAACTGGTGTCATATATTTATTAAGAATGATTCCAACTATTATTACAATAGTAGCAATAATAAAATGTACAACTAAAGAGGATTCCTCTTTTAAAGAAACAAATAATCCTCTAAATGCATAACCAAATTTTTTAAGTCAACTTCATCTGTCTTTTTTAGTAGCCATATGCTTATTTTATTATTTAATTATTACTTCTTTCAAAATATTATTTTGAATTTTCATCATTTTTGCATATTCTTTTTCTGTTTGATGATCATACTGAAGAAGATGAAGAATTCCATGAATAAATAGAAAGCATAGTTCTTCTATTAAACTTCACTTGTTTTCTTTTGCTTGTTTTTGCGCTACTTCAAAGCAAATAAATATTTCACCTAATAACGGACTCTTGATTGTGCTTTTAGAATCATAAAACGCAAAAGAAATAACATCAGTTTGTCTGTTCACTTTTCTATATTTTTTGTTTATGTTTTTAATTTGATTTTTGTCAACAAATGATAAATCAAAAAATAATTTATTTTTGATTCTAAATTTTCTTGACACATTTTTTACTATCTGATTAAATTGCTTTATTGGAACTTTCTTACCTGAAAGTTTTTTATCATTTATAGATCAAGAATAGTTTAACATACATTAAATTATATTTTTAAAAAAGATATGACAAAAAATTAATTTTTCCAAAATCAAAAGAAAAAGTGTAGTTTCCATCACTTAGATTAAATGAATCAAGTGTAGGATTAGTTCAATATGAATATTCACTTGATATATTTGTTTTGAAATAAATATTAAAAGTTCATACTCTTTCATTAATTTCTGTCATAATTTTTTTAATATTGTTTTTCTTGATATAGTTATGAATTTTTGTATTCACTATTATTGAATACGATCCGTCTGATGAAATAAAAGAGCAGATTTGACTAAAGTCAAATTTTATGAAGATACATGAGACGATCAATAAAACAAAAACACCAATTGCTGAAAATATACCTGTTAATAACTTATTATGCATAGTAAATAATACTACCACATTTTACTTGAAATGTGGTATCTAAAAAGTATGTTTTTTGTGCAAAATTATTTTGAAATTAATGCTAATGTTTTTTTAATTTTTTTGTCAATTAAATCTATATTAGTTTTTTTCTTTGCACTGACTAATATAATGTTATCAATTTTTGTCCCAAGAAATCTTGCTGTTCTCGCTAAATTATTTTGATATGTGCTCATTGGATGCTTATCAGTTTTATTTAAAATAACAAAGTGATTAATGAATCTTTGTTGCAAAAATTTCGACATACTTGCATCATCTTCTGTAACAACATTTGCATCACAGACTTGAAAAACAGCAAATAGATTTTTTCTATATAGTAAATATTCTTGGATGATTACTTCAAGATAATCTTTCACTTTTTTAGAAACTTTCGCAAATCCATATCCTGGTAAATCAACTAACCTAAATTTACCACAATCAAAAAAGTTAACTAATTGTGTTCTTCCTGGAGTAGATGAACTTCTTGCAACTGTTGTATGGGCAATCGCATTAATAAGTGATGACTTACCACAATTACTACGACCAATAAAACATATTTCAGTTTTTTCGTCAACTATTCAATCTTCTTGTTTTGATGCAGATTTTATAAACTTAACTTTCATTTAAATTATTTTTTGTTAGATTTTTTGAAGATACTCATCATTTGTTTAACTTGTTGTTCTGAAGGTTTCCTGCCCATTTGAGCATACATAGCCCTAATTTGGCTTTCAGTTATTGGAGGATTTTCATCCAATTGTTTTTTAAAATATTTTTGACAAACAACAAAACCTATGATGACGCCTACAATTAATGCGCCAATTACTCCACAAACTATTCCCGCTATTACTCCACCTGACATAATTAACTCCTTTTCTTATTCTTATTAGAATATCATTTAATAATTTTATCACTTATTTGTTTTGCATCTAATTTAAAATAATTAACAACGTCATCTGGTCTTCCACTCTTACCAAATTGATCAATACCAATTG
Organism: uncultured Mycoplasmatota bacterium; assembly: GCA_949527715.1. Classification (GTDB taxonomy): domain Bacteria; phylum Bacillota_I; class Bacilli_A; order Mycoplasmatales; family Mycoplasmoidaceae; genus Malacoplasma_A. The sequence continues at coordinate 12,559 of CATEWF010000008.1, forward strand.
CTAAATCTGCAATTTTGTATCAAGCAGCAGTAGTTCCGTATTCAATTGATACAACTGGTTTGTTATCTAATATAGAATCTATATATTTATCCGATTGTTCATAAAACAATTCTAAACAAGGCATTGAGATTATTTGAGCTTTGATTCCTTTTTTAGCTAAAATTTCAGAAACATCAAATGCAACAGCAACTTCACTTCCAGTAGCAACAATGTTTATATCATGTTTGTCATTTTTCTTAATTATGTAACCACCTTTAAGTGCATTAACAAATGAACCTTCATGTTGTTTAAAATCACCACGTGAAGTAATAATTGAAATTGGGCGAGTTTTATTTTGACTCACTAGATATAATGCAGCTACACATTCATCGTAGTTTCCTGGACGAATTACATAATGATTAGGGACTGCACGTAAAGATTGCAATTGCTCTATTGGTTGATGAGTAGGTCCGTCTTCCCCTACAGTAATAGAATCATGAGAATAAACAGTTACCATAGGTAAATTTGAAATTGCCCCAACTCTTAATGCAGGTTTACAATAATCACTAAATGACATAAACGTTGAACCAATAGCACGACAGCCCATATGAGCACAAATACCATTTCCAATTGCTTCCATCGCCAATTCCCTTACGCCTAAATTAATATTTTGTGCTTCAAAAAAATCTTTGTTTACAGCTAATGATTTTTTATATGTAATTTTAGTTGAACCAGATAAATCAGCATTCAATGTTAACATTGTTGGATTATTTTCCAAATATGTTTGAAGAACATCACCAAAGATGTTTCTAGTTGCACCTTTGTCTATTTTCTGATTATTTTTAAATCATTCAATTGAAAAGTTGTATTTATTTTGAACTAAGTCGAAAAAATCTTTGTACAAAGAAAGATTTTTATTTTCAATAACATTTATGTTCATATTGAAATCTTTTTGACATTTTTTACCACGTTTTTCAAGAATTGAAAAATCAGAAAAAACATTGTTATGAACTGTAAATGGTGGAACTTTATATTTTAAATTAGTTCTTAACTCATTTACTTGTTCTGGAGTTAATGGAGCACCGTGACATTTATTTGTGTTCTGTAATCTACAACCATAACCAATAATTGAGCAGCATTCGATAATTGTAGGTTTTTTTGAATGTTTTGCTTTTTCAATAGCAGATGAAATAGCATTAACATCATTCGCATTTTTTACCTTAATGTAATTTCATCCAACACTACTAAATAATTTTTTGATATTTGTTTTAGTAGAATCTTCTACTTTACCATCTAATTGAATTTTGTTTGAATCATAAAGCATGATTAATTTATTAAGATTTAATTTTCCAGCAACAGAAATAGCTTCATAGAAAATTCCTTCTTCCATGCATCCATCACCAAATAAACAATATGTATAGTGATCAATTAAATTTGTATAGAGATTAAATTTATTTGCTAATTTTTTTTCAGCTATTGCTAAACCAACAGCCATTGCTACACCTTGACCAAGAGGACCAGTTGATACTTCAACACCAGGCAATAAAACATTTTCAGGGTGACCTGCAGTTTTAGAATCAAGTTTTCTAAAATTCTTTAAATCGTCTATTGTAATTGAAGAATAACCTGCCACTAACATTGTAGCATACAATAACGCACTACCATGTCCTGCAGATAAAACAAATCTATCCCTGTTAAAAAAACCAGGATTCTTTGGATTAACATTTAAATGGTTTCTAAATAGCGAATACATTATTGGTGCAGCACCTAAAACGATTCCTGGGTGACCAGAATTAGCTTTTGAAATAGCTTCTATTCCCAAAACTCTAATAGTATTTATTGACAAATTTGTGTATTTACTTGTGTATTTAAAAGATTTCATAAATTAATTTAATTAATTAAATTATAGATAATAAACTAATAATAAGTATAATTTAAAGTATGCACTCGTGGCGGAACTGGCAGACGCGTTAGACTTAGGATCTAATACTTAATGTGTGGGGGTTCAAGTCCCTTCGAGTGCACCATTTAAGATAAATAAAAAATAACGCAGATTGTGCGTTATTTTTTTTTAAAACACTTGAAGTCGTTCTCCGACTATTTTACTGCCACTTGAAATTGCAGATAGTCTGCCTTTTACACCAACTATCATTCCGTTGGCTAGTGTTTTAATTTGTTCTTCGAACAATTCGTTATTCAAAATTACAGTAAGAACTTCATATCAGTCTTCATCATCTTGATAAAATGGTTTTTCAACTTTAACTTTAATTTCTGAAACATGATCATTCAATTTTTTTAGTCCTTGAACAATGCCAATAATTGCTATAAAATTCATAATTCTCCTTTCGGTAAAATACTATAACACTAAATTGGAAAAATAGAGGCACAAGAAAAGTATCTTTTTTGTCATAAAAAAGTTTAAATATTAAATCAAAAAAATCTATTATTTTTCTTCAACTCTTTTGTTTACGCTTTCAATTTTCTGTTCTAAAGATTGAAGTTTTTGTTGAAGTCTTTGGTTGTCGTAGCCATTTTGTTTATATTCGTCAATTTGTTGTTGCAACATTTCAATATGCTTGTTTTTTTTATATATAACTAAATTTAATTTTTTAATTTCATCTAAAGAATTGTTTGTTTTTGAAAATAATTTATTTGCTTCAACATTTAATTCTTTTAAGTAATTAATTACATAGTCAAAAAATGCATCAACATCTTCTGGGTCATATCCTGCATGAATTTTTTTATTAAACTTTTTATTTAATATTTCGTCCAACATTTGATCAAGTTTATTAGTCATATTAAATTAAATCATTCTTTATAATTATATATAGTATGGTAAGCTTTACTAAACAATTAACACCAAAACAATTTGATTTTGTTAAATCAAAATTATGTAAATATCAAATTCCTAAAACTACTGAACACATGGTTTTTGCTGCACAATATTTACAAACAAAAATTTTTATATATAAAACTATGAAAATTTTAGTTCAAGGTAAAAATGTTGAAAAAGTTTTACAGTATTTAACTATTAAAAAACCTATTGAAATCGATGATCAATATGGAGAAATTTCATATATAGGTTGTGATGAGGTAGGTACTGGTGATTATTTTGGTGGAATTGTTTGTATTGCTTGTTTTGTTCCAAAAAAAGATGAACAAACATTAAAAAGACTTGGTGTAGTTGATTCTAAAAAATTGAGTGATGAAGAAATACTTAAAATAACAAGAAAAGTTGCAGAACTTCAAGGAGAGAAAAAAATCGGAATTGAAGTTGGATATAAATCTGTTGAACCAAAAGAGTACAACATTTTATATGACAAATGCAAAAATGCAAATATTATTAAAGCTATTTGTCACAATAATGCTCTATCTGATGTATGTAAGTTGCTAAAAAAGAATAAGTCTTATAAACTAGGTAAAAATGTAAAAACAGTGATGGATCAATTTGTTAACAAAAATAAATATTATGAATATCTAAATAAAAATTGCAAACCTAATTCAATTTCAGAAGTAAACATTTTTGAAACTAAAGCTGAAAGTAAATATATTTGTGTTGCTCTTGCAAGCATTATTGCTCGTGCTTTCTTTATTAATCAAATGAATAAAATTAGTCAAGACTTAGGAATACAAGTCCCATTCGGTTCAACCGATCCAAAAATTAGAAAAATAGCTTCATGCATCGGAAGAGTATACCTTAACCGATACGTAAAGCTACATTTTAGAATAACTAAAGAATTAAACTAAGCTTGATATTTTTCGGGGTGTTCTTTCTTCATTAATTCAACAAATTTATCTTTGTCTTCTTTGCCATATTTTTCCATTAATTTAACACATTCACGGTATTCTTTAATAGCTCAATCAACTTCTTTAAAACCTTTAACTAATACTTCTTTCTTTTGAAGTCTTTTGTATGTTTCAAAAAAATCTTTGATTTCTAACAATAGATGTTGAGGTAAAGAATTTAAAGAATCATATTGTTTAAATCTTGGGTCACAATCAATAACACCAATAAGTTTAGTGTCAGTTTCTCCACCATCAATCATTTCCATCGCACCTAAAATTCTTGTAGGAACACTAACTCCAGGCATGAATTCTTGATCAGCTATTACTAATACATCTAGTTCATCACCGTCTCAATCTAATGCTTCAGGAATAAATCCGTAGTTTTGTGGATAACAAGAAGGACCAAATAAAATTCTATCTACACTAATTTTTCCAGTCTTACGATTGTATTCATATTTAACTTTTGAATTTTTGGGAATTTCAATAGTTACATCCAATGTTAATTTTTCCATGTTTATCTCCTCATATAGGTTTATATACTTATTTTAATATAGTTAATTTAAATATGTATAATTTTACGTATTATTAATATTTTGCTCAGGTGGCGGAATGGCAGACGCAGTAGACTCAAAATCTACCGGTAGCAATACCTTAAGGGTTCAAGTCCCTTTCTGAGCACCATTTAAATTAAAAAATATGCCACGTAAGCACTTAGTTGCTAGTCAAACAAATAGCAAACAACAACAAAACGCTAAATTATGACAAAAACTTGCAAGAGAAATTAAAGCTGCAGTTAAAGTTGGTGGTCCTAATCCAGAAGCCAATCCAAGATTAAAAGCAGCTATTGAAAAAGCTCTTTCAAAAAATTTGTCAAGGGATTCAATTGAACGTAACATTAATGGTTCACAAAAAGATCAAGATGAATTAGTAAATCTTGAATATGAATGCTACGGTCCTAATGGAATCCAAATTATTGTAAATGCATTGACTGACAATCCTAATAGGGTTGCTAGCAACCTTCGTGGTTATTTATCAAAGTTTGATGCTGAAATTGCTAAACCAAACAGCGTTAAAAATTTCTTTGATAAATACGGCGTAATTACTGTTATTAAAGATGACAAGACTTCAGTGGATTCATTAATGGAAACAACTATGGAATATAAAGTTGTTGACATTATCGAATACGAAGACGCTTTCCAAATATTAACTGATCCAGAAGATTTTTATAAAGTTAAAGACGCGTTAAAAGCCGCTGCTTTTGAAGTGTTTGAAGCTGATATCAAGATGGTAAGTCAATCAAAAATTGATTCTCTTCCAGAAAAAGTAAAAGAAAAATACGATCGTTTTATTGCTTCATGTGAAGATGATGATGACATCCAATCAGTAGTTACAAATTATGAAGAGAATTAAAAAATCTGCACAAACATTGCAGATTTTTTATTTTTTTTGAAAATGTATTTTGTTTTAAGGCTATTTAATTCATTTATGTTTTTTGAATTGTTCAAGAACCATTTGATTGAATTGCTCTTGATGTTTATTAAACTCTTCTTGTTTGTTCATAAATTGAATTAGAAGATTTCGAGTGTCCATTATAACATCACGAAGAGAAGTCTTTGGTGGTTTAACTCCTGGTTTTCTTTTCTTTGTTTTCTTAGATGGTTCTAGCATGACTTTTCCTGATGTATTAGTTTCTTGCTTAAGATTTGAATATTGATACTCTTTCTTCATATATATTATAAACTCCTACTTATTCGCCACTTAAAACAATAGAAAATTGATCGTAGTAATAATATTGTGTATAGTTGCTTGGTATATACCACACAATATCAATTAAAATACTAGTTTTTTCAGGGTTGATCCTATATGAAAGTTCAAATTTGTATTTATCTATAGAACTTTTAAATTTTGATATATTACTTAATACATCTTTTACTATTTTTGAAATATTTTCAGTGAATTTGCTTTCACTTATTTCACGTTTATATTTATTATTTTTAATATAAGTTATGATTATGTCTTTTAAGTTGCTATTTTTTTGAATTAATTGTGAAATTTTGTAATGTTCATAGTTATCACCTCTATTAAGAGGTTTCTTTTCTGAAGGTTGACTATCTTTAGATTGTTTGATTAACGATATCCCAACTAATGCTCCTGATCCAATCAATATTATGGACATCCCGCACGATAATACGCTTATAGTTTTTCGAGAAATTTTCATTAAAATGACACCTCCTTGAAGTAAGTTAAATCATCTATAAATACTTGCATAATAACAAGTTTATTTTTTTGATAATCTTCATTACCTTTAAAACTAAAATTATTAATAAATTTAATTATTTTTGTTGTGTTATTGAAGTTTACTTTAATACCAATTTCATAATACCCCACACAAGTTAATGGACAATAGAATCCATCTACACCATTTATTTGATTTTCAATTGTCCCAGTGCTTTCATTGTAGTATGTACAAAAATCATAATTAATAATAGTTGGTGTGTTACCATATGTTGGTAATGAAGTTTCATAGCTAATCTCTTGTTGTTTTTGCCCTAATATTTGATAAACAAATTTAATTTTTTGTTCAAAAATTGTAAATTCTTTTTTAAATTCTATATCTACTAATTTCTTAATAGGTTCATCGGTTTGTTCAGTTTCATTGTTTAATGAATAATACACCACTTCATCTTCACTATAACTACCTATAGATGAATTTAAATAATAAGTTGAAGGCATTTCAAAGAATGAGTTTGAATCATCTTTTTGTTCATAATTTGAATACTTAAATGTTGCGCTTATTTGTTGAGAATAACATTCAGTTACAAATTGATCATATTCATCTTGATCTAATTCAACTTTTGCATTATTTAAAACATTTGTGTCTACACCCATTTTAAATTGCAATTGAATGTTATATTTTTCTAAAGCTTGTTGAAAGAACTTTGAATCATTAGTATCCAAATTAAAGCTTAAACTGTATGCTGTACAATATTCTTTTTGTTGAACTCATTGTGGAATTTGTTCAATATTTGATGGATTAATTGTTAAATCTGTTATTTCGCAAAATTGAGTAGATAGCGTTAAATTAAAAACATTTAGTGGAAGATTTAAATTTTGTATTATGTAAAACTTTAAATCAAAATATCATTTGTTGTCGTTTTCTTTTAATTCGCCATCATAACTATCAATGTAGATTCATTTAAAGTGATTAACTGGATTTTCTTCTAAACGTTTTACATAGTATCCATTTAATACTTGCATATTATTTGTAATATTCAAGGAAATCAGCTAAGGCTTCACGTAACTTTGAATAATATGTACCTTTCGAATATGGGGTATCCTTCATCTTTGTAAAATTAATGAATATTTCTTGTATCATTTTTCTACAATCAGGTTTTAGTTCGGCTAATATTGAATCAATTAAATTTACAAATGATTTATATTTTGCTAATAGTGCCTTTTGCTCCTCATCTATAAATTCTCTTGTTTTTTCAAGTTGATGAATCTTAAAACGATATACTTTATATTTTCTTAAGATCTCTTCTGCAAATTTTTGATTTTCTTTTAGTTGTTTTGTTTTATTGTTTTTCATTTTTTTCTCCTTTGTAGTTAAAATACTACAATAAAAGTGCAAAAAAATTTATTGGCAAATCAAAAAATTTGGTTAAAATTTTTTAAAATTTAATACTTTCATTTTTTAGGTGTTTTTTTTAATTTTTTTAGGAAAATATAAAAAAAATAGCACGAATTGTGTGCTATTTTTTAAGCCATTTTTTTAGTTCTAATACTTTGTCTATTTTTTCTCAAGGCAAATTTAAATTCGGTCTTCCAAAATGTCCATACACAGACAAATTTTTATAGATATTTTTCTTCATGTTAAATTGTTTAATTATTGAATTCAAGTCAAAATTAAATGACTTGTTTATAGCATTCAAAATATTTTCTTCAGAGTATTTGCTTGTATTAAATGTATTAATAAAAATTGAATAAGGTTTTGGTGATCCAATGTTAAATGATAATTGAATTTCACAACATTTAGCTAATTTTGCAGCCACCACATTTTTAGCAATATATCTAGCAAAATATGCACCTGTACGATCTACTTTAGTATAGTCTTTACCACTAAAAGCTCCACCACCATGTTTTGAAGCACCACCATATGTGTCAACTATTATTTTTCTTCCTGTTAATCCAGTGTCACCAAATGGTCCTCCAATGATGAAATCACCTGCTTCATTGACAAACTTCTTGAATGAAGTATTCATTTTATATTTCTTTGCAAGAGGAATCATAACTTGATTAATAACTATTTTTCTAATGTTGTTAATGTCAGCTTTTGGTTCATGTTGAACAGACATCAACATACTATCGATAGATATAGGAACATTATTTTTATAATTAATGCAAACTTGAGATTTCATGTCAAATTTGGCTCCAAGAAGTTTTTTGGATTTAATTAATTTTTCTGTTTCATAACATAATGCATTTGCTAATGTTATTGGTAATGGCATATAAGTGTTTGTTTCATCAGTAGCATAACCAAATACAATGCCTTGATCTCCTGCGGCAACAGCTTTTGATGTCATATCAACAAGTTTTGCAATATCGATAGATTGTTTATTTATATTTGAAAGAATAGTAAAATCACATTCATCATATCCTAATGGTTTTAAAACATCTCAAGCAGTTTTTACAACATCTACATATCCCTTTGTAGTTATTTCACCACCAATAACAATTAAATGGTTGCTTGCAAATACTTCACAAGCAACATGGCTATTAGGGTCTAATTTTAAACAAGAATCTAGAATAGAATCTGCAATTTGATCACATATTTTATCAGGATGACCAACACCTACAGATTCACTTGTAACTTTTTTAATGAATGACATAATATAAGGATTATACGAGATGGAATAATTAATTATCTGATAAATAATTATTATTAATTATTAAATTAGCATAAGCCGCAATCATTGTTGCATTGTCACCACAATATTTTAGTTCTGGTAAATATATTTTTAATTTTGTTAAAGATAATTTTTTCCTTAAAAGTTTGTTCGCAGAAACACCACCACCAATAGCAATTGTGTTAATTTTATATTTTTTTGAATAAAATAAAATTTTTCTTATTAGTTCATCTACAATTCATTCTAAAGATGAAGAAGCTACTAAAATTTTATCAATTTTTGTTTTTTTCATTTTTTGTGAATTAACATAATTTAAAACATGAGTTTTTAAACCAGAAAAACTAAATTGTTGTGATGGTGGAAAATGATTAATCATTTTAAGTTGAACTTTATTTCTGTCATAAACTTTATCAATCGATATTCCACCAGGGTACGGCAAATTAATACTTCTTCCTATTTTATCTAACGTTTCTCCAACTGCATCATCTTTAGTTGCATTCAATAATTTAATGTCTTTAGAGGATTTTATCAAATAAATTGAGGTGTGACCACCAGATGCTACCAATGATAAAAATGGATATTTAATTTTTTGCTTATTAATTGAAAACGAAAAAATATGACCATTCATATGATTTGTAGGAATTAATTTTGAATTTGTCAAATTTGCTAATGATTTTGCAAAAACCTTTCCTATGTGTAATGAACCCGGCAAACCAGGTTGATCAGTATATGCAATATGGGTTAAATCTTGATATTTAATTTTTGTATTGTGAAATATCTTTAATAAACATGATGAGATATTTTGTTCATGACTTCTTGCCGCAATCTCTGGAACAATACCACCAAATTTTATATGTTCTTTTAGAGATGTGGAAGTACATTCATTTATCAATTTGTTATTTTGAACTAATGCTAATGATGTATCATCACAAGATGTTTCTATAGCTAATATACAAGTCTTTTTCATACTACATGTTGTACTTCATGTTCATATATGCTCAATGAAGATTGGATTTTGCTAATTCAGATTGCATTTCTTGTTCAATATAATTAACATCTTTTACCTCTTCAGAATCAATATTGAATATCTGACGATACAGTTCAATTTGTGATTTAGTATACCCATCAAAATAATCGCCATTCATAACAAAATCATAAATTTTACTTAACGGAGAAGTGTATTCTACATAATCAAAATTGTTAACAGAATCATATTTAAAAGAACCATCTAAGTTAGTGTCACTAATTATTTCTCCATCATTAACACCAGATAAACAAATATCTTTAACAATTTCATAAATTTTTTGTTTTTTTGACAAATTGTTTTGACATTTTTTATTAATAACTACCATATCTAATGCAATCAATGTCTTATCTAATTTACAAAAATGAAAATCTGTAGATTTTGATGCTTCATATAATCCTGCACCTTGTGCAGCATAAAGCAAATCACCATTGTATGCAATAGCACAAGATGCACCTGCAGGATATGGTTTTGCTAGTGTAGAAATTATTTGTCCTGAATCAGTGTTAAAATATGTATATTTTTTGGCAAAGTTAGAAGAAAAATCATTATATATATTTGCAAAATTACGAATACTCTTAACAGATGAATCAGGATTAACTCCTTCTGAGTTTATAGAGTTTGCCAATCCAAACATACTCCTTGCATCATCGACTATTGCTATTTTTCTTTCTTTGTATGGAGTAAATCTTGGATCTAAATCTTTGTTGTTTGAATTGATACAACTTAAAAGTTCAGATCAATTTTTAGATTTTGAAAGTTGTTCAATTTCAGTTCCTTTATACGCAAAAGCAAATGATTGAAGAAAATATGGAATTCCATAATCCAAAACAGATTCATCATTATCAAGACTACCATTTTTAACATATTCTTCATCTAAACCATTAATTAATGTGCAAACAGCTGCTGAAAAAATACCAGATTGCAAAGCTTCTTTACCGTTTTTAATTTTGTTTCCATTAACTGTTAAATCAAAAATCTCTCAATTAATTTTTTCTAATTGATTTTGTTTTTTTAATTTAATTACCTCGTATGTGCTTGGAACCGCAACATCATAATATCCTGAAAATTTATTTTCAATTTCCTCATTTGTTTCATAAGGTAAAAAAGCAATATTGTTTTTACTTTGAAGCTTATGTATAACTTCTTCAGACATATAGCTTTCATAGTTTGCAAAAACAATTTTGTTCGAAGTACAACTATTGGCAATCGGAATGATTGACAATATTGATGAAATTTTAATAAAATTAGAAATTGTTTTTTTCATACTATTTCTTATTTTTACGTGCTTTAATTGCAATAACAATAAACATTACAATAAATGTTAGTAAAACAACAATTGCGCCAAAAGTCACTACTCATGCTTTGATTCCCTTTCTTGTTGTATAAATTGCTGTACCAATTGTTTGAAATGATCCATTAACTAAATTAGTAATGATAAAATCATCAAGTGACATTGCTAATACAATTGCAAAAGCAGAAAGAATGGCTGGAAATAAATATGGTACTATTACTTTAATGAATGTTCTAATTTTAGAATATCCCAAATCATAACTTGCTAAAATCAAATTGCTATTCATTTTTGCCATTCTTGGATAAATAGTAATAATTGCATATGGAGTACAAAATGAAATATGTGCTAATAAAACAGTTACAAAACCAAAATCTAAACCAAGTGGAATAATTGTTGATGAAAATAATAAAGAAAGACTAATACCAGTAATTACTTCAGGGTTTACAAGAGATAACTTTGATGAAGTCATAATGAATCCTGTTTGTTTTTTTGTACTATTTCAAATACCAAAGCATGTAATCACACCAAAAAACACACAAACAGGTGCTACAATTACACTTAATAATAATGAATTTAATAGGCCATTAACAAATTCGTTATTTTTAAAAAGCTCTAAATAATTTACAACGTCTGGACACCCAAAATTTAAGTTAATATTTCCTCTATCAGTTTGTCCATTAAAACTTATTGCGACTATAAAAATCAATGGTAAATAAATAATTGCTAAAATTATAAAAATATAAAACTTTTTAAAAAAAGATCCAATGTTTTTTCCTGAAAAGAAGTTTTTCATTATTTGTTGTAACTCCTTTTCGAACGATTATACAGATATTTTCCAAGGATATATGTTGCATATCCTATAGACATTATTATCAATAATAATAAACTTAACGAAGAAGCACGTGCTAATGACACATCACTAGTTAAAGCTAATTGTCCTTCTTCCATTAAAATATCACCAATCAACGATCCACTTGGTGAAGCATTTAAGAATTGTGGAACCGCAACAGTTGTAAGCGACGGAAGAAAAACCAAAGTGATTCCAGAAAACAATGCAGCTTTAGTATATGGTATTACTACATGCATAAATGTATTGAAATTTCCTCTACCTAAATCTTTACTTGCAAATATTAAATTTTTTGGTAATTCTATTAAAGTATTGTAAAGTGGAAGAATCATAAATGGTGTATACAAATAAACTAGACCTATTATTGTAAATATTTCTCCAGTTGTTGAATTTTCATATCCATTCATAGCATCAAAAAAAGTTTTTAAACCAATTAACTTAACTAAGAAACTTGTTCAAATTGGTGCTGTGATTAATAATATAGATATTGATCGCATTGTTTTTGAACAACTAAATGCTAAATAATATGCAAACGGATAACTAATCAAAATAACAAGGATAGTTGTTACAAATGCATCAAACAATGAAATTAAAATTTTCTTTCAGACAAATCCGTTTATAAAATTCCAGTTATCAGCAATTGAATTCCCTGATGTTGGTATAAATGAACGCACAAAAATCATTATCATTGGGACAACTAAAAACAATAAAGTTATGACAACAAATGGTAGTGTTAATAAAAATTTCTTAGATATCTTTTTGCTATTCATTGCTATTTAAATCTACCTCAAAAAATTCATCATCATAAACAGATTTAATTGGCAAAACATGCAATGATTTATCTGCAAATTTTATACCAATTAAATCACCAACTTTTATGGATTTTGTAGTTTTTAGAGTAAAATTTTGTTTCTTGATCGAGCATTTTACTTCAAACATTTCACCTTTATAAATAGATTGAGTAACACGAGCATTAAACAAACTGTCAGAAGAATTTGTAATAAGAATATCTTCAGGTCTAACCATAATATTTACTTCGGAATTTTTATCTACTTTCTTTAAATTTGATGAATCTCTGCATTGAAGAATCTTGTTAAAACATCTAACTTTTTTGTTCCCAATATATGTACCTGTAAAAATATTTGCAGTACCAATAAAATTTGCAACTCATTCGTTTGCAGGGGTATCGTAAATATTCTTAGGTGTCCCCACTTGTTCAATTTTTCCTTTTGACATTACTACAATTTTATTAGAAAGTGATAATGCCTCTTCTTGATCGTGGGTAACTAATATAAAAGTTAATTTTAGTTCATTGTGAATTCGCTTTAACTCGTTTTGCATTTGTACTCTTACCTTAGCGTCAAGAGCAGAAAGTGGCTCATCTAACAAGATAATATCAGGTTCAACTACCAATGCCCTTGCTAAAGCAACACGTTGTTTCATACCACCAGATAAATCCTCTGGATATTTGTTTTCATTTCCAGATAGACCAACCAGTTTGATCATGTCAGTTGCAATTTTTTTGATTTCCTTTTTGTTTAATTTTCGTGTTGTGTATTTCTTTTGATAATTTTCTTCAATTTGATCTGCATAATTTGATCAATATGAAATTCATTGGTCTAAATCGTTATAACGAAATTTAAGCTTATCTATTTTAGCATCAAGAGGGGTTTTGAATTCAAATCATTTTTTTAAATTCAAAATCTTCTTTTCATATTCATTTAAACCATTAACGTTATATTTAACAGGACGTTTTGATTTAAAAATCGTTCTATTTCAAGTGTTTACTGTTTTTTTTATAAAATTGCTAAATGATAAGTGTTTTAGTTTTTCAGTACCATATTTTTTATGCATTTGTGAAAGGTAACTATCAATTCTACTAATAAATTGCTGATAACGCATATTTTTAATTGATAAAACTTCAGGATATTTTGTATAAATCTTTTCAAGAGAAGAAATCTCTTTTAATAATTTCTTCTGTTTTTTCTCATTTTTTTTGATTTCTATCGAAGCTTTTTTTACCGCATCCTTATATGCACGGTCTACTTTTTTTCTTTCTTCATTAGTAATACCTTTTAAAGGTTTACGCATCATTTTTAAACCGTAAGAAACATTTTCAATTACTGATAAATTAGGAAAAAGTGCGTAATCCTGGAAAACAGTTGCAGTAGGTCTCTTATTTATTGAAAGATCTTTTATATCAACATTGTTAATTAATATTCTACCACTTGTAGGTGATTCAAAACCCGCAACCATTTTTAATGTTGTTGTTTTACCACAACCAGATGGCCCAAGCAAAGTGACAAATTCTCCTTTTTTAATAGACAAATTAAAATTTTTAATGGCCACATAACCATTAGAATATGTTTTATTAATATCTTGAAGTTTTAAAAAATTCTTTGCCATTGTTATTTATTCAATATTCTTTGAGTAATTGCTTCACCGACTAAATAACTTGGTTTTGTGTCAAGAACATTCGAAGCAGCATTCTTTACTACTATTTTTGAAGTTTTAAGAGTATAAGAATTAGAAGTTAATGATAACATTGAAATATCATTTTCTTCATCGCCAAGAGTCATAACTTGATTAATATTTATACCAAGTCTTTCTGCCAAGAAAGAAAGTGCATTGCCTTTACTTACACCTTTTGCATTAATTTCTACATTTGTAGGAGAAGAAGTGGTAACGACAACATCTAACTGCAATGAATTAAAATATTCAAAAACTTTTTTGTTATTAGAAGGTGAATTAGTATAAATAACAAATTTGCATGCAGATGCTAAAATATCTTCATCACGAATTTCATTAAAATTTTTAGGATATCAGTTATTTTTTGTAAAATTGCTTGACATTCAAGCTAATCTAGTTTTTACAAACTTTAAATTGTATCCATACAATTCTGTTTTTTGTTTAGAGTTCAATTTATTCAAATCAATTGTTCTATGAACATAGCATCCAATATCACCAAATTTCTTTGAAGAATTCAAGTTTTTAATTTCATCTAAAATTATTTGTGTTAAAACTTCAGTTAGTTGTCTTTGGTAAATATATTTATCAGTCTTAAATTCATATATTAATGCACCATTATTTAAAATACCAAAACAATTGTTTAAATTTTTAATACCAATATTTTTAATAATCAACTTAACATCATCAATATTACGACCTGTTGCTATGGTAAAATATGTATCTTTATCATCTACTACAGAAATTATTTTTTCTATTGTTGAAGGAATGATTTGTTTTGTTTTATTTTCTAAAAGAGTTCCATCTAAATCAGTAGCGATAAGTCTAATTTCTTTACCATCATCTTTTTCAAGAATAAACTTATTTATTATTTGGGCAATAGCATTTCTTTTAAAATCGATAGTTTTTGATGCAAAAGTTTGAACATCTTTATTTTTTGGTTTAATTGCGTAACTGCATTCACATTGTTTAAAAGCAGGAACATCATTAAAACTATCTCCAAAAAACATTGAATTCTCTTTTTTAGTTTGAGTTTTATTCAAAATAAAACTAATTGCATAACCCTTGTCTATACCTTGACTATTTATCTCAATTAAATTTTTTGATGACAAAGAAAAAGATAACTTATCTTTATATTTCTCTCTTAGTTCATCTAATGCTTTAGCTATTTTTTTCTTATTAAAAGACATTAAGTTAATCTTGTAAGAAGAAATGTCTTGTTTTGGGTTTACTCTTATTAAATTTAAATTTTTAAAAATTTTACTTGAAATTGCAAATCTATAACCTTTTACTTCAGCAGCACCTCTTAAGCGAGATCTTTCCGTATAGAATCATGCATTTAATTTGTTTTTAACCACATAATCATATATTTGTTTTGCAATATCATGAGAAATAAATTTTTTATACTCTTTATTTTCTAATTGATCATAAATATACGCCCCGTTAAAACAAGCTAAATATCTTAATTTTTTATCAGAATGTTTTTCAATTTTATGAAAAAATTTTTTAGCAGAAACAGATGATCTGCCAGTAATAATAACAGGAATGCCGCCCCTATTAATATAAGTAGATAAAGCATTTAAATTTTTTCTTGTAACTCTTTTCGTTTTTGTTAAAAGAGTGCCATCAAGATCTATACCAATTACTTTGTATTTCATTTCTATAAAGTTTTGATTAAATATTATATAGATAATAATATTAAATATTATTAAAAATATA
>CATEWF010000009.1 GCA_949527715.1 uncultured Mycoplasmatota bacterium
AAAAGCATATGAAATATTAAATACATATAGTGGCAATAACAATCAAATTTTATATTATCAAAATCTTTATAAACATAATGCTATTATTTTAAAAGAATTTGATGTTAATTATATATTAAATAATTTTGATTACTCTATTAAGGAAGTTAATAAAATTATTAAAATTAGTGATATTTTTGGTAAAAAAATAAAAGAAAAATATGAACTTGATTTTATTCCAGAAAAAGTAAAAATCACTAAGATTATAGGTGAAATGGGCGAAAGTTACCATTGCTATCTACAGTTTAGAAGAAGTATTCCACCTAAATTATTTTATCTTAATAAAAAATATATACTAAATCCATTGGATGAAGTCGATTATACTAAACTTGGAATTGATTTTAGTTACTTTGATAATAAAACTGCCAATATTGGTAGAAAGTTAAAACAACATCAAAAAGACGGAATTAAGTTTCTTTTAACTAATAAAAAATGTGTTTTAGCGGATTCAATGGGTTTAGGAAAGACATCTACTGCCGCAGTATCAGCAATTTGCACAAATGTTGAAAAGGTATTGATTATTTGTCCTGCATCAGTTAAATCGACATGGAAACGAGAACTTATGTATTATGTCGATGAGGATGATATAACAATAGTAAATGGTCATAATTGGGATAAATCAACAAAATTTACAATCATAAATTATGACATATTAGACAATTTCTATACTGTACCGACAGAAAACATCGCAGAAGAAGTCGAAGAATATGATAACAATGGAAATATAATCAAAAGATTAGTGTTAAAAACTAAAAAAAGTACAAAAAAATCTGTTATTGAAGAGTGTATGAAAAATAGCAGACTTTTTCAGGAAAATTTTGGTTGTGTCATTGTTGATGAAGTGCATAGGATGGTTAATAATAAAAGTATAAGATACCAAGTTATTGATGACTTGTTCAAAAGAACAAGACCTACATTCAGATTTTTATTAACAGGTACTCCAATGACTAATAAACCAATGAATTTATATCATATACTAAAACTAATTAATGCTGATATAACAGATGATTATAGATTCTATGTTAAAAGGTATTGTGGTGGCAAAGAAATTAAATTGAAAACAGGTAAAAAAATTATCATTGCAAATGATGCTACTAATTTAGATGAATTATGTGAAAAAATAAAACACGTTTATATAAGACGTTTAATTAGTGATATGACAGATATGGTTAAAAAAACCATAGAAGTTAAGGAATACGACCTTAATGATGAACAAAAAGAAAAATATGATAAATTATGGGAAGATTATGTTAACGCACAGTCAGAAAATGGAAATACAGAAATAGAATCTTATAAACAATTGGTTGAGGGTACTATTGTAAGACAATTCTTGGCAAAAGAAATGATACCAAATACAATACAATTAACAGAAGAAATAATAGATAATGATGAAAAAGTTATAATTTCTTGTACATATACTGAGGAAGTAAATTTATTAAAAAAATATTTTGGTAAATTGGCTGTTGTATATGATGGAAAAATGACCTCTAAACAAAAGGATAAATCTGAATATGAATTCATGAACAACCCTAATATTAAAGTATTTATTGGTCAAATTGATTCTGCTTCTCTTGGTTTAACATTAACAATTGCTTCTAAATTAATTTTTAACAGTTTTAATTTTTCTTCACACACGTTAAAACAAATGGAAGATAGAATATATCGTTTAACACAAACAAAAGATGTAACGTGTTATTATCAAATGTTTACCGATTCAATATCTCAACACGTGTATGATACAGTTATTAAAAAAGAATTTATGGCTAATGAAATCATAAAAACTGAAAAAGAAAAATAATGAAGAATTTTATTATGTAGATGAGAAAAGTTAATTTAGGAAAAACCATACAAGAATTTTATGAAGAAGGTATAAAAGATGAATATCTCGTAATGAATATTGTCGAACAATATCTTGGTGGGAAAACCTATAAATCAAGTAAAGAAGATGATATATATAAGCATATAGATTTTTACTGGAATAGTCCTAAAAAGGGTTTAATTGGTATTGATGTAAAAGGTGTTAAACGAAATGGACGAAATGATAAAGAGAAAGATGATAGTATAAATTGGATAGAATTACAAGGGGTTACAGGTTTTCCTGGGTGGATTTACGGTGAGGCTGAATATATTGCATTTAGAACAAATAAAGATATAATATTTGTAAAAAGAAACACTTTAGTAGAATTTGCTGAAAAAACTGTAAAAGGTAAAGATACTGTATACAGATTACCAAAAGAATGTTATGTACCTTATCAACGATATGGTAGAAAAGATAAAGTTTTTAAATGTAAAACAGAAGATTTAAGAAAATTATCTGAGAATAATGGATTTATTTTAACGTTAAATGATTGAAAAGGATATTACAACTAATAGATTTGTCGCATTAGATTTCGAAGTATTAGATTCTGCTTGGAGAGCAACCGTATGTAGTATTGGTCTTGCTGTTATCGAAAATAATAAAATAACAGATAAATTTTATTCATTAATATGTCCACCAAGTAAGAATGAAAATTATTATTGTGTTCTTACACACGGCTTACATTATGAAGATGTTAAAAATTCACCAGATTTTTTAAAAGTATGGAATGAAATAGATGAAAAATATATAAAAGGAAGTCCAATTATAGCACATAATGTAGGTTTTGAAAAAAGTTGTATAAATGCCTGTAATGAAGAATTTGGAACAAATAATGATTATTTATATATTGATACATTAAATTTAAGCAGAAAATATTTCCCTAAATTGCATAACCATAAACTTGATACTGTTTGTGAAGCCATTAAACATAATTTAAAAAATTATCATAATGCTTTAGAAGATGCAGAGGCTTGTGCCAAAATTTTTATAAAATTAAATAAAAAATATAAATTATATGTCTGATACTGAATTAATCGAAATAAAAGATGATAGTTTGTTTACTGATAACGACCAAAATAATTTAAAAGTTATATATATTAATTATCTTGGTAAAGATTATGATAATCAAAACATATATCAGTTCTTACTATCTAAAGATGAAAGTGAAGTATGGGGTGAAGATTGGAATGAAAAACCTGCGGCTAATTGTCGTTTCTTAACTCCATCAGAAGATATGTATGAATATGTAAAAGAATTAAAAACTGATATCGTTCTTGATTTAGCCCAAGATAATTCGTGTGTAAGTATGCAAGATGTTAGAGACCATGTAATGTGTCTTGCTTATGAAAATTTAGATAATGCTGAAGAATATCCTGAGAATGGACGTATTGTTATACATTTTGGTGATTATCTAAATGATGTAGAAGAAATGTTAGGAAAAAGAGATTTATATATGAAATATATATAAAAATAATGAGAACACCGCTTAGATGTTCTCATTATTCGTTTTTATAGTATCAATATGTATATCAAATATAAAATGATAGATGATACATTACCTAATAATGCCGCAAAAATATCATATTTATCAAAAAATGTATCAAGCCATTTCTCCTTTATAAAACTAATAATTATTGTTATCAATACACCGATTAATATTCCAATCCATCCAAAGTAAGATAAAGAAGCAACTATCCACGCACCGACAAGATAATGCATTATTTTGTCAGAATCAAATTTTTTTACAATATTATCTGTTATTTTCATATTACTATTATCAATTTTGCATAAAAAAAATTGGAAATATGTTTATTTAAAAAATATTTCATTATTTCCAATTTTTATTTTGTTATTATACTTTATTAATAAGTTCCACAATCAAGAACAACGATATCTTTTGTTTTAATGCCATTTGCTGATACTTCTAAAATAGGGTCATCAGATACTACTTTTGCAGTAATCGTTTTCTCAGTACTATCGCCTGTAACATCAATACCATTACCAGCTTTAACTGTAATAGCACTATCGCTTACTGTTTTTAACGCTACCGATAATTTAGCATCTGCATCACTATATGAAGTTGCAGTTCCAATATAAGGGTCACCTGTTTTTGCTTCATATGCAATATCAGTTCCTACAATACCAAGAGTATCTTTAACTTTTTTAAACGATTCAGCGTTTGATTTATCATTGTTCAGAACCAATTCGTGTAATTTTTTAACACCGTCTTGTACTGTTTCAACATCAGTACCAAGAGATACCTCTTTTCCATCTACTGTATTTTTAACTTCAGCAAGAGATACTTCACTTGCTTCAACTTGTTTAAATACAGCATCTATCTTACCATCTGTTTCTGAAATTGTGCTAATATATTTACCTGCTTCAGATTTTGCAGCAACATCTAATTTTTCAATTTCTGTTTTAATTGTATTATTTATTGCTGTTTGGACTCCAGATAATTTAACACCAGTTGCACTAACAGTTAAGAACGCTTCAGATGTTGCATCAATTTTAACTTGTGCTTTATGGTCAACAACTTCCATACCAACACCAAATTCGGCTTCGGTAATAAGTTCTGACATATCAACATCAACAGGAGATTCTGTACCATCGGCTAAAAGATATACAAAATGTAATTTTTGGTTTGAGTATGTAACTTCTTTTAATGTCTGGTCTTTGTTAATTTTAATAACATTACCAATAGCCGTAGTACCATCAATTCCAACTAATTTATACGCTTCTTTAACATTTGCATCACCTAATGCAGTTACTTCGGCTGCTGAGAGTTGCTTTAATTGAAGAGTTGATTTAAGACCGTTTGCATCTTGAGATAATACTTTATCTCCACTTACAATTTTTAATGATACTGTTTTTTCATTATTGGTATCAACGTCAGAAATATTGATAGCATTTTCGCCAACGTATTGGACTAATGCACTTGATGCAACTTTTAAGTTAATACCACCATCAGGATTATCATCAATAACGATTGTATCATCTGATGTTATTGTACCTCTTTTAACAGATATTTGACCATCAGTCTGTGATACCGATGTTACAAATGATTTTTTAACGGCTGTATCAGTTAAATCAAGACCATTTATTTTATCATTAATTTCTTTAATTGATTCTTGTATTTTATCACTACTGCTATTAGCATCTGATGTTTTACGCCAGTTCTCATCTTTTTTAACTTCTGTTGTTAAAATACCATTACCTGCTGAATAAGGACCAACATACATATATGTTGCCTTTTCATCTTCTACATATACTTGTAAACCTAACGCAATTGTACAATAGTTACCAACAACACCAAATGTTTTATCAGCATTTGTCGTGATATCAGTTTTAGTATTTACCACGGTTCTTGGGTCAATCGGGTCACATGAACCTGCTTTAAATGGTGCTGGTAAAGCAATTGCGTTTGCAAATTTTATTAATGCCATTTTATATAATTTTTTATCATTATTTTATTATTAATAAGTTACCACTTGATATCTTACGGATGCATTTGCTCCACCTTTCCATTTATATTGATAATAAGTGTAATTAGTATCACCAAATGTTTTTTGAATAGTGATTGGTGCTGTTAAATTAGACATTTGATTAACATCAAATTTACCAGATACAGCATTGAAAGAATGGAAAGTATTAATTTTTCTTGGAGTTTCAATAATAATTGGATCCGCAGCAGTTGTTTCGGGCCATGCTGTTAATGGTGCTAATGTCATTACGCCCCATTTAAGCAAACCTTGTTTTGCAACAGTTTTAACATCTGAAGTTGTTGCAAAAATAGGTAATGAAACATTTAACGTAACATTTCCAGAATCAACAGAACTTGCTGGGTGTGGATTTGCAACTGTAGTACCGTCAGATAAAGTCATTGGATTATCTTTTGCTCCTTTTGAAGTAGCCATTAAAGGTCCTGCGCCATAACCAATAGTTGTTTTGTAACTATAATTTCCTAATTTTAATTTCGTATGGAATGTTGTTACATTTGTTTCGGCTGCACCATCTGCCGTTGTTCCTGCATTAGTATTAGATGCGTGTGGTGTATATGACATAGTAATACTTTCAGATGTTTTATCACCAACATAATCAATATCTGCTGTTACACCGTCAGCAACATGAACTTTACCTTTACTTAAAGAAGTTGTAAAATTAGTAGCTGCAACAGGCGCTGTGCTACCTGCTTCAATAGTTGCAATAGTTGCATTATTTGTGAAATCCTTAAATGATATAGATGCCGAAGGATTTGTTACCGTTGGATAAATAGTCGGAAAAATAAGACTATCTAAGATTTCTGAAATAGGTTTGCCATTTAACTGACTTGCTGTAGTACCTTGTTTGATATCACCTGTTGAAGTAGGAACTTTTAAATTTAACGGAGAAAGAGGTGTATATGTTAATTGAACATCTGTTTTTTCTCCTGTATGTTTTGTTATTGTATACAAGTCTGCCTCAGATACTGAATAGTTTGTACCATCCTTTTTCTTTTGAATAAAATCAACAATAGGATTAATAGTATCAAACTCATCATCTGTATATTCCTTAGAATCTGCTAAAACCTTGTCTAAGGCTGTTTGTACTTCAGCTGGTATTGCTTCTGAATCCCATATTGTATAGTTTTCACTATCAACAGCAATACCCAATATGGTTTTAATTTTATCACCATCAGTATAACTAGCAATAACAGGCTCACCGCTACTTGCTGCCCCTAATTGAGCCTTTAAACCTGCAATAGCAGTAGCTTTGTCAGCATATACTGCGTCATTTCTTTTTAATTGTAATTTAAATTTTATATTTGCCATTTTAATAAAATAATTATTTTAATCTTTTATTATATATAATAAATATCGTATATTATTCAACAATGCTATATTTTGTTTATCCAATAGCATATATTCCTAATGGAACACCTTTGAGTGCTTTAATTGAACTATCGACTAATTCTGCTTGTTTTTGCATTGTATAATATGGGCTTAAACGTTCAAGTCTTTCTTTTAATGTATTTAAGGCATCTTTTCTTTCATTATTACCATAAGTCATATACATAGTATAATCCATTTGTAATGGGTTATTAATCATACTAACATTACCAGAAAATTTACCTCTAATAAAAGACAAGGTTTCTGCCGCATGTGCAATTAACAATTGTCTTATTAATGCTTTGGTTGGTTCGTTGAATAGGCTGTAATCCATTTTATTCAACGGAACTTGGTCTGGTGTTAATAAAACATCAGGATTTTGTTTTAAACAGTCATCTATATTTTCAGAATTTGTATCATAATATGTATACCAACAATAGCAATTTTGTAATGGGTACATATTTACACCGCCTGCTCCAAAAGTTAATTTACTACCTGGGGTTGACATTAAATGTAATAAATGAGTACCATTTGGACCAGAAGTAACTTTATATGTTAAATCTGACCTAAACAATTGATTTTTTGTCTTTAAGTCTGCTGCCATCAAACTTACATCATATGCAGGTAATGCCCATATACCAGCCCCCATTCCGTATCCACTAATGCCACCAAAAGCAGTTGCAGCACCTAATCCCATTTGTCCTACAACACCTCCACCAAAAGATACTCCAAAACCACCGTAATTTGCAAATAACGCTTGATCTGTTGTTGGTGGGGTAATCCATAGTATTTTGTTGATAACACGTCCAGATGGAATTATATAAACTTGTTTTCCTTTTTCTAATTTAATGAAATCTTTTTTTAATTCCCACGTACCATTACCACCATTTTGTAAACCTACTTCTTTACTAAACCAACTAGCATAATCTTTTGTTATATCAAGTGTTCTTGCCGATAAAGCAAATGCGATATCAGTATTACTCATATTTTTTCCATATAATGAAGCCCAATTGTTTTCAATCACAAAACTTTGTACCATTTGGGCATAATCACCAACGGCTAACGATAATAGGTCACATAAATCATCATCAGATAACTCTACTTTACGCACACCCATTCCCAATTTTTTTCTTGTTATTCTAAATAGTTCAGTTTTTTCACTATCTAAAGTCATAACTAAAATTAATGATATTTATATATAAATATCAAACATAAATTAATTATGAATATACCAAAACAAATTATTTTACATTGTGCTGCAACACCTGAAGGTAAATCATTTACAGCAAAAGATATTGATAGAATGCATAAACAGAGAGGTTTTAAAAAAATAGGATATCATTATGTAATAGACTTAGATGGAACAATCGAAAAAGGACGAGAAGAAAATGAAGTAGGTGCTCATTGTATCAACTATAATTCTAAATCTATTGGAATATGTTATATTGGTGGTGTTGCTAAAAATGGTAAAACTCCAAAGGACACAAGAACAGATGCTCAAAAATTAAGTATGTACAAATTAGTAGATACATTAATGAAAAAATATAACCTTGATTTATCCAGAGTACATGGTCATTATGAATATGCAAATAAAGCGTGTCCATCATTTAAAATAGATACATTTAGAAAAGAATTTAATGATTGGAAAAATGGAAACAATAAAATGGTATTGTTAACCACAACAAAAAAAGATAACTTTTTAACAAAAATTGTTAAGTTTATTTTAACTTTTATTCAAAAATATGTTTCTAAAAAGAAGTAATTTTATTTATCTTTTAATAATGAGTTTATTTTTATTATCGTGTAATAGTAAAAATAAAAATGAATTATCTTTTGAAACCTTTATCTTTAATCAAAATAAAACTATACCAATTGTTAGTTTTGATTCTAAAAAAGATAAACAATTAAAATTGATAATAGATACTGGCTCTGAAATAAATATTATAAACAAAAATTACTATGATAATAATCAATGTGATTTTGTAATATGCGATTCAATTAATAATATTATTAAAACCGTTAATGGTGAAATAAATAACAGTACATATATTGTATCAACTACATTAAACGATTCTATTAAAGTTAAATTTTATGTGCTTGATATTAGTGATATTATTAATAACTTATATTTAAATCAGCAAGTAATGACACATGGTTTATTAGGTATTGATTTTATGTATGAAAATAATATTACAATTGATTTTAAAAATAAAGAAATAGAAATTAAAAAATAATATTTTATTATGCAGCAATTTAATATAAGACAAAATTCAACACTTCCATTACTTGAAATGGAAGTTATTAATGATGGCAGACATAATTTCGATAAAATATATGTTGCATTACAATCAGCCGATGTTACATTTAATATGATCAATAATAGTAATGGTATAAAAAAGATTGTTAATAAAAAATGTGAAATTGTTCCTTTTGAAAACGGTGGATGTGTTGAAAAAGTTAAAGTTCAATATAAATGGGATAAAAACGATACAAAGGAAAAAGGACAATATAAAGGTTTTTTTAAAGTTCGTTTTAATGGTGATTTTATAATGGATAATCTAATTTTTCCGAAAGGGGACTTGATAGTCCCAATTTCAGAAGAATTAATTATTAACATACTTTAATACTATAAAAATATAAAATACGTTAAATCCTCACATAGTGGGGATTTTTTATTTTGTAGTTACTTTTATTTGAAGTATCTTTGCGTCAAAGATATGATGTTGAATAATTCAACTTAACTATCTTAACTTAATTTATATTTAAATATGGTAACAAAAGAACAAATTGATTTATTTTTAAGTGGTAGTAATCCAATGGAACGTATCATTAAGATAGAAATGGATTACAATGATGATAAAGTACATGTATTTTATCGTGATGAAAATGGTAGAAAAAAATGTCAGATTGATGACTTTTACCCATTTGTTTGGGCAAAACAAACAGCAGGAAGAGGACTTTTTAATGGTGATAGAAAGTTATTAAAAGACAAAATGAATGAATATAATATTGGATGTAAAGGATTAATTGTATCTGACGAAAATAACAACATTCCATCACGTATGGAAAATGGTTATCGAGTAATGTTTTTCGCTAAAAGTCCAATGTCATTTAGTCGTTTTATGGATTTTTTCATCGAGGGTAAAAGACCAATCTATCCTAAAGTAAATGATAGTAATAATGGTCTAAAAGATTATATTGTAGTTGCCCCAAATGAACAATATATGATAACGACAGGTAAACGTTTGTTCAAAGGTTACGAAGATTATGATGACTTAATACGTCTTGAATGGGACTTGGAGACCGAAGGACTTGTTCCTGAAGTCGATATGATTTCACAAATTGGTATAAGAACAAACAAAGGTTTCGAGAAAATTATCACAATTGAAGGTGAAAAAGAAGAAAAGGCATCTAATGAATTAAAAGGTTTAAAAGAATTTTTTGATATTATAAAAGATATTGATCCAGATGTTATTTGTGGTCATAACACAGAAAACTTCGACTGGAATTTTAATGATGTTCGTTTACAAAAACACGGTTCTTCACTATCTGATTTTACAGCCCCTATATTTAATGGTTTTGGAATATATAAAAAGAAAAAACAATCAGTTCTAAAACTTGGTGGCGAAATGGAATATTATTATCCAACTGTCAAATATGGAACAAATTTGACAGATTCATTACACGCTGTCCGTAGAGCGCAGGCTATTGATAGTAGTATGAAAAAAGCAGATTTGAAATATGTAACAAAATATTCTAAACTACAAAAACCAAATCGTGTATATGTTCCTGGTAAAATAATTAATAGCACATGGGAAGATAATACGAAGACTTATGCATTTAACAATACCAATGGAAATTGGTTTAAAATAACTGATAAATTATTTTCCAAAACATTTAAAGACGAAGAAAAAAATATAAAACAAACTTTTTCTTATAATGAAAAAGGTGAGTTAGTCAATAATGAAAACAATGAAATATTTGAAATTGTTACAGGAAGATATATTGTTGAACGTTATTTGTTGGATGACTTATATGAAACTGATAAAGTAGAACTTAGATATAATCAGCCTAATTTCCTTGTAGGTAAAATGCTTCCAGTATCTTTTGAAAAAATGTGTACTATGGGAACTGCTGCAATATGGAAATATATTATGCTTGCGTGGAGTTATGAACATAATCTTGCAATACCAGAATTAATTGAAACAAGGAAATTTACAGGTGGTTTGTCAAGATTGTTATCGGTAGGTTTTGTTGATAGAATTGTAAAACTTGATTATAACTCACTGTACCCTTCTATTATACTTTCATATAACATTAAAAGTCCTATTGACATATCTGGTGTGATGAATGCGTTGCTTGAGTATATTCTTACACAACGTGAACATTATAAAGAATTAAAGGGTTATTATGGTAAATTAGCAAAGGAAATGGCTGCATTTCTTGCTAATGAATTTACAGAGGAAAATGATAAAAAGTTAAAACAATATGAAACAGAAGTTTCTAAAAATGATAAGTTGCAGTTGCCGTTGAAAATTACAGGTAATGGTTTCTTTGGCTCATATGGTTCTGGAAGTGTATTCCCTCATTCTGATATTGAATGTGCCGAAATGACTACTTGTATTGGACGTATGTGTTTGCGATTAATGATTTATCATTTTTCCAAATTAGGATATAAGCCTATTGTGGGTGATACTGATGGATTTAACTTTCAAATGCCAACTGAAGATAAATTCAGATATACCGAAAACAATCCATATATAAGTAATGGTAATGGACGTAATAGCGAAAAAGGTAAAAAATATATCGGTGTAGACGCTGATGTTGCAGAATTTGAAGACCTCTATTTGTGTTATCCATATGTAACAGGAATTAATAAAATGGGTCTTGGTGTTGATGAATATTGCGATGCAACGATTAACTTCGCCAGAAAAAATTATGCCGACTTACTTGATGCCAAAAAAGATAAGATAAAACTTGTTGGTAATACAATCAAATCTAAAAAAATGCCTATATATATTGAGAAATTTTTAGATAAAGGTATTAAATTGTTATTACATGGTAAAGGAAAAGAATTTCTTGAACTTTACTATGACTATGTGGAAAAGATATATAATTTACAGATACCTTTGAAAGATATTGCAACTGTAGGTAAAATTAAAACAAGTATTGATTCTTATAAAGAATCTTGTAAACAATTAACTGCTGGCGGTACAAAAAAAGCAAGACAAGCGTGGTATGAGTTAGCCATTAAGCATCAGCTTGACGTACATATGGGAGACAATATTTATTATATTAATATTGGTTCTAAGAAATCTTCATCTGATGTGCAGAGAGTAACTAAATTTTATTATTTAGACAAATATGAAAATAAAATTGATTATGTAGTAGATGAAAATGGTGAACCTTTAAGAGATAAAAAGGGTAACATTGTCGATTTAACCAAATCAATTGAAAAAGAGTATAATAAATATAAAAAGGAACTTAAAGCCGAAGGTAAAAAAGATTCAATTATAAAAATTTATGAATTTGGCAAATTTAAATATCCTACATTACAAGAAGAAGATGTATTAAATTTCAATTGTATTTTGCTTCAAAATGAAATTGTTGAAGATGATGACGAACATTTTTGTAATGAAGATTTTGAATACAATAAAGATAAGTATATTGATATGTTTAATAAAAGAATTAAACCGTTATTGGTTTGTTTCAATAAAAGCATACGAAGTCAGATAAACGATAAAGGTAAAGAAGTATCTAATATACTTATTACTAATCCATCTGATAGGAAAATATTTACTGAAGAAGAATGTCTTTTGGTTTCTGGACAGCCATATAACACAACTGACCAAGATACATTTGAGCAATTAATGACTATTGAAGATAAAGAAATTAAATTTTGGTTGTCAGTAAATAAAGTACCTCCATATGCAAAAGAATGTGATATGGATTGGGAAACAATTGTTAATGATTATAATGCTCGAATGGAACAATACAAGAACGAAGCAATTAAATCTGAAATAGAAGAATATAACAATATAATTGAAAAATTAAGTTCAACTGATATAGATAATTTAATAATGGAAGGTGTGTTACCAGAAAAATTATTGAAAATAGTTGAATTGGATATACAAACAAATTCATTTATTTCTAAAAAATTCGATATTAAAATTGGTTCACTATCTGACATATTAGATATTGATATAGATAGTAGTGAAGATGACGAATAAAAAAAAAAATCCTCTTATTTTAAGAGGATTTTTTAGTATATATCACTTAATAATATTTATTTATTCGTTATATGTACCGAAATCAATAAGATTATTAATTACTTCGTCAATATCGTCAAGTCTATTATTGATATTTTCATCATTAGTTTTTAGTTTCTCAACTTCTTGTTTTAATGATGATACCTCAGTTTGTAATGATATTACAGTATTATTCATTGCATTTACGGTATTTTTAATAATCTCCATAGAAGATTGTATTTCAGTTATTGTTGTTTCCCACTTATCATATTTTTCAATATTTTTTAATAAACCAAGAACGACAGAACTTAAAATTTCTTCTCCTTTATCGGTTATTATTGTATGGTCTTCTGCTTTTTTACTTGCATAAAGAGTACCATTATTTTTAATAATACCATTTCCGTCAGATTCTGATATTGCAATCTCACCACTTAATGTTTGTTGTCCAGTAGTACTATCCTTAGTTATTGTTAATCTTAAAGGACTATCGGCAGGATTATTAACCGCAATTTGTGGTGTGAAATCAGCCGCATTGATTGAAACTTCTTTTGTTGTACCATCTGCTTGTTTAACTACAAAGATAAGATTATTTTCGTTAGAATCGTATCTTACGTCTTCAATTGCAGATACTCCAGCCAATTGATAAGTTTCATTTTTCAAACCATTGTTAAATGTGATTGAATTAGTTGCTTTATCATATGTTAAATCTGAGATTGCAAATAGTCCATTGTTATTTTTAATGATATTTCCTTCATTCTGACTAACTTTAATATTAGCAGATAGTTTTTTAACCGAGTCTGCTTCATCGGCTCTTAACGATAAATCTACGGTGTCAGTTGAAACGACATTAAACTTATTATTCTGTACACTTATCTTTAAGTCAGAAATCTCTGAAGTGTTTTCATTAACAGATTTTTTAATATCTGAAATATTAGTATTAATATCAGTTACTTCAGAATCTATCTGTTTTAATTTATCTTCATTTGCAGTAACTTTGCTATTAATTCCATCAACAGTTGTTTTTAAAGTATCAACATCATTTTTATTAGCTAAGTTTGCAATATCTGCTTGTACTAAATATCCTTTGGTGTCAATTTCTGCTTTTGTATAAACATCAGAAATGTTAGCCTTTGTATCAATAGAATTTTTAAGTGCCAAATCAGAATCAACACGTTCTTGTTTTTCTATGCTAATCTGTGTATCAGTATAATATTTAGATTGTTTTACTGCATTTAAAACAGAACCTTCAACTTCACTATTACCATTTAATACATCAATAGCATCAGATAATGTTTTTTCAGCACCTTGTGCTCTATCTCTTTCTTCTTTAACAATAGAATCACTATAATCTTTTGATTGTTTTAAAATGTTAGATAAAGAACCATTGGCTGCTTCATTACCATTTATAATTAAATCAATATTGTTTTTATTTTCAGTTGAAGATGTTTCTAAATCTGCAATTTTTTGATTTGTTTCAGATAAGGATTCTTTAGTCGCAAGATTATCAAGAGATTGATGTTCAGTTAAGAACTTATTATCTGCTTCTTCTTTTGAATATACATCACTTTTATCTGCTTTTGAAGATAATGTTGCATCAAGACCTTTTATTGTAATACCATCAGGTGTTACAGTAACATAAGTTTTTTCTGAAGCCTCTGCAATTTTAACTGAAAATATATTATCTGTTAAATTTAAACCATTTCCTGCTTCATAGGTGTCAACTAAATCTCCAATATTAACTTTAACTAATTGTTCCCCAGTGGAAGTTATAAAAATAAATTCAATTTCTTTACTTGCCGAATTATATTGGACAGATTTAATTGTTTGGTCTTTTGGTATGTTAATTTCACCTTTATTTACATTATCAACTAAAAGAGTATAATGTAAATCATTTGCTTCATCTTTAACTAACTCTACTGTTTCAACTTTTTTAGTTAATGCGTCATTGAATGAAGAATTTACTTCCTGTAATTTAACAATAGCATCGGCATTTACTTTTTCAGCAGCAAGAGCACGTTCTTTTTCAGCATTTACTTTTTCATCCGCATATGTTTTTGCATCTGATAATGCTTTTTCTGCTTTTGCTGTAGCATCTGCTTTTGCTTCATTAGAAACTTCTGCTTTGGCATTGTCAATAGAGTGATTTACTTTAACAATTTCACTATCAGTATATGCTTTAGCGTTTTCTAATGTAGTATCAGATACACTTGTAATAGTACTTTCAATAACGTCAATACGTCCATTAATTGCGTTATCACTTTCAACACGTTTATCTTCTTCAAGTTTAATTGCAGGGGTTACTACATCTTTAACAATGTGGTCTGCAATGAACAACATTGAACCATCAACAGAAACTCCACCGTTAATTATTTCCAATGCAGAAGTGTTTGAAGCAACATCTTTTCTAAGGGCTTTTTCTGCATTTTTAGCACGAGTAATTTCACTTTGA
Organism: uncultured Mycoplasmatota bacterium; assembly: GCA_949527715.1. Lineage (GTDB taxonomy): Bacteria > Bacillota_I > Bacilli_A > Mycoplasmatales > Mycoplasmoidaceae > Malacoplasma_A. The sequence continues at coordinate 15,463 of CATEWF010000009.1, forward strand.
ACTGCTGTGTTTAAATTATTATGTTTCTCAACAATATCAGCTTTTATTTCATTTTCAACATTCTGCGCTCTTGTGACTTCATCAACGACTGATTTTTGAACGGCTTTTATTTCTTCATCTTGTTGTTTATTAATTTCAACAATAGAAGATACTTCACCATTTATGTCTTCAATACTATCTTTATTAGTATCAATTAAGTCTTTAAGATTATTTTCTGCTTCAGTTGCTCTATTTACTTCTTCTGCGATGGTATTTTTATTAGTATTAATTAAACCATTTAAAGTGTCATCTTTTTCTTTTAATTCAGTTACACTATCGTTTAATTTAGTATCTAATGCAGTAATAGAATTATTTAATTCTGATTTCGCTTCATCTATGAAACCTTTTATCTTAGTTTCAGATACAAAGATTTCTCCATTAGCAACGTCAATTAAGTTATCAGCAATTCTTACTTTAAGACTTGCTTTAACGATTGAAGTTCCTTTTTCTGGTACACTAATTTCTGTTAATTTTACAGGACTATCGTCATCACTTTTAAACTCATATGGAGTTAATAAATTAGCGATATCAATAATTGTAGATTGACCATTACTAAATTTAATAGTTAAAGTTCTTTGAGATTTATCATAGTATATAGATGTTACGATATCAGTCAAATCAATACTCGGTAATTCTATTTTTTTAGGCTCTTTGTTACCTAATTTAAGTATTAAAGTATTGTTTGCATTATCAATATCTAAATCCATTTTAACACTTAAACCACCTTCTGAAACAATAATTGTTCCATCATTACTTCTTTTTACTTCACCACCAATAGTAGTGTTACCAGAAGCATTTTTTCCAATAGTTAAATCTACTGTATCACTATCAGTTTCAATAAGAACACTTTTATCAGATAATTCTTTTGTATCTTTTTGCAAATTATTAATTGCTTCAAAAACAGTACTTTCCTTATATCTGATATTACTTGCTCTACCATCTACTAATAACGAGCCATCTTGAACTTTAAGTATATTTGAACTAATTTCGGATAATTTTAGACTACCAGAAATTTTATTTTTATTATCTTCATTGGTAACTTTTATTTTTACTGGTTCACTATCCGAATTACTTTCAATAATTTCAGAATGTTTTCCAAGATTTATTACTTGTTTAAATGCATCATCCTGGAAGCGACCATTTTTCTTACCACTTGTTCTAAAGATAAGTTGGTTTTTATCTTCATTATACTCTAAGTGTGAAGATGCGTATAGACCATCGGTTTTAATACCTACGATATTGTTATTAAAACCTTCTTCGTCTGTATCTCCATCAGTAGAAATTTTTACGTATGCTTTTAATACTTTTCCGTTACTTTCTGTATTATTATCATAAGTTAATTTAACAGATTTTGTATCTTCGACTGATAGAGTATTGTCTGCTACCTCTTTTTGTACATATTTAGATAATACATTAATAGCATCAGCAATGTTTGATACATCGCCAATAAGTATATCTTTCTTATCTGGTTCGTATGATACTTGTTCATCTACCTTATTAGGGTCAAATAGTAATCCACAAGATTTAATAATACCGTTAATTGTCTTAATTGCTTGAGTTAAATCTTGTTTCTCTTGACTATTGACATCTTCAATATTATTGATTTTTTCAGTAATTTCAGCAAAATCAATAATGAATACTTTTCTTTCACCACTACCAATTGCCATTATTGCGTTAGGGTTATCTAAATCGCCATAATATACAATAGCAGGTTCAGATATTAATGCTTCTGGTTTAAAAAAGTCATCAATATATTTGACTGCTTTCTCACGAGTCGCAAAAACCTCATCGTGAGAAAGAATTTGAAGTCTAAAATTTTTATTATATTCAGTCATATCTGTTATTTATATCTTTATATTATTCTTGTATCGAAATATTAAAAATTTCCAAAATTCATAGTAAATTGAATTTCAATATCATTTGTTCCATCTTGGCTTTTCAGTTTTAATACTCCGTTGTTAGTATCAAACTCGCAACCTTCTGATTTTAACAATTTACCTTCTATTTCGGTATCTTTTTCTTTTCTTAATAATGCTTCATTGTCAATATTAGATTGTAATAAGGCATCAGATTCTTTTAATTTATTTATTTCTTCTAAATAACCTTTATCTAATTCATTTATATCACTTAAATAAGCAATTTTTTCAGTATCATTTACAGTTGGTCTTTCAGAAGAATTTATATTAAATTCTATTTTATTAGAACCAAAATCAGCTTTATTCCATTTAGATAACATTGCAAGGTTAAAAGTACTACCATTTGTATCTGTTCCAAGAATAATATCATGATTTTTTAATATAATAGCCTTTCTATTAGGGTTTTGTTCAGTAGACACATCAGTAAATTTAACATGTGTTTCGGCTTCTTTTTTTATATCAGAAATCTCATCCTTAATATTATTATCTTCAGTTATTCTTTCATTTTTCTCCGTTTCAATTGCAGAATTAATAGTATTGATACTTTGTACCAAATTATCATTAATAATTTCAAAGGCTTTATTGGTTTCTTTTGCAAAATCACTCAAGGTTGTTTCTACATGATTAACATGTTCGTTAATAGATGCATCTTCAATCGTAGAACGTTCTATTTCCTTTTCGATTTTATCATTTAATCTGCTTAAATCACCGCCTACATTTTCAATGACATTATCATATATTTCTTTACTAACTGAAACAAGTTCACCATTATTTATACGATATTCAACATTTCTTTTTCCATCTGGTGAATTTTTAATTACAACGGATTCACCTTCTTTAACTTCATTACGAATCCATTTTTTACCATTCCATTCATCAATAAAATATTTTTTGATAAAAGTTAAATCCTGTCCATTATTAGGTGTTACAGATTTATAATTTGGATTAGTAAAATATACATTTACAGAAGTCCATATGGATTTACCATTTTTTAATGATGGCATTAGTACAGTAGGATAATTTTGTCCTAAAATTTCTTCGTTTTCATTAAAATTATCTCCATCGTAATCTTTCACTAAACGTAGTGAGAAAAAGTTTTGTCCTGCAACAATATCTTGATATACTCTATTTTTATTATAATCAAAACGTTTGATAAAAGCATTAACAAATTTCATATTTGTTGCTGTCCAAAAATATGCTCTTGTCTTAAAGAAAAGTGAATTATACGCATCATCTGAATAACCTGCTGGGGTTACTCTAAAACCATATTTATCAACACCTTCAGTATCGTCAATAATAGGATAACAATTGTTTATTTCTCCGCAATATTTTTCTCCACATTTATCAAAATATTCTTCACAAAAATCATTAGAAGAATTTCCTTTATTGCAACTACAATTATCATTGCCACAGCAATCATCACCACATCCACATCCTTCTTCTGTTTCTAACCATAAATCAGTAGATTTTAATAATTTACCTGCCCATTTTCCTAAGAAATGATTAGGAACACCACTGTTATGATTTCTATCACTTTTACAAGGTTCTATTGCATTTAGCATATCGTCCCAGTCGTCTTTTGAAGGGATTCTCCATTTTGAATGTGCTTTTTGTAAATCACATGCAATTTTAGATACTGTCTTATAATCATACAGTAAACCAAAATTACTTATTTGTTCTTCTGTGATAAATCTATCACCAACATTCGGATGATTATATCTATCATTATCGCATCCACAAGAACATTTCTTTACTACATATTCTAATACTGGTTTATATTGACCTGTTTTTGAAGAAGGTGAAATGCCAATAGGTTTAGATGGTAAACCATTACCAACTAAAGATGAATCAGTTGCAACTGATGTAATACCACCTTTGGCTGTCCATGACGTAACAAAACCATGAATACACTCAATATCCCCGTTATTACGATAAATTTTTAAGATACCATCTTTTTCATCAAACTCAACGTTAGTAATAAAATTATCGAAAGCATCTTTTGCTTTTAAACTTTCTCCATTTACTAAATTCAATACTATGTCATTTCCTTCAACAGAGATAGATTTAACATCTCTTCCTTCTAACACAAAGAAGTTATTATCAACCTCAGGACCAGTTAACGCACAATTTTTAGTAATATCTCCCTCATATGGAGATTTCATCTTATAATAAGTTATACCGTTTATCATCTGAAATTATAAATTTTTATATATATTCATAAATATCATAAATTTTCAATAAATTATGAACAATAGCTTATTTTGAATGATTTAATATAGCCAATAAAGCTGCCAGCAAATTCTTTTTCCAATGGCAAGACAATTGAAGGTGGTATCATATAATTTAAATTAACCATATCACATAATCCTTGAGTACCACCACCAATAGATATATTATAAGGTACACCCTCTTGCTTACTGTGCAAATCACTTAAATTTCTTAAATTTAATTCTTCTAATTCTTTTGATACTAAAATGAGTTTATCGTTCACATAAAAAAATATTTTCATTTTTTTATATAATGGAATAATTTTTATTTTTATTTTATACCACTTATCTTCATTTATAATATTTTGGACACTAAACTCATTTTCAATTTTATATGAATTAGTTTCACAATCTTTTATTAGATATTTATAACCGATAGAACCGTCATCTTTTATTTGAAAACATAATGCATTTCTGTATATATCATCTAATATATTATAATCTTTATTTTTTTCATTTATTAAATCATCTATATTTTCTGTTGTAAAACAATCTTTTCCTCTATGAAATAAAGTAAAATAATTCTCTAACTTTGGTCGTTTTATATCATATAAAATTACTTGTGTATCATCAACGTCATCTTTTGTTGTGAAACCATTATCAGTACGATTAAATGTGATAAATTTATTATTGGTTTTATATTCTATAATATTAGGTTGATTTATATCATATCCTTCTTCTGTCATTAGTTTAACATCGGTTAAATCAATATCATTTTCAACATAATCATTATTGACATATTGTTTATTACAAACAGGGTCTTCATCAAAATAAGACTCATCTTTTGTATTATTGATATAATCATCAGCAAAATAATCTCCACTTTTTTCAACTATATCTTCCTTGATATATTCGTCTATGTCTGTAAAGTTCTTAACAAACTCATTACCATAATCATCTGATATATATTCATTCGTATTATCTTTTTTAATATCGGTCTTGTAATATTCGTACCATTTATTTTCACTCCTTGTTCCGATATAGAAAAAAATACCTTTATTTTTTGGATGTTTTTTATTTAATGTATTTGATTTTTCATTAAGATTAGATTTTTTCAATTCAAAAGTTAAAGTTAATGCCTCATCTAATGATGCTGGTAAAATTTGGTAATTTTCATCAGTTTTAAAAAAACCTTGATAAAATCCACCTTTTAATTCGCAAACTTGAATATCGTCATCATATATTATATTATTGCTATAATCATATATTTGATTATTACCATCGACTTTATGTAAAATTAATCGTTTATCGTCTTTATTAATTGTATAAACAGATTTTGTATATAAATCTATAAACTCTTTATTTGTTATTTGGTATTTATCAAAAATTATTAAACCATTATCTACACCAGTATATCCAATACTATTTAATTCAACACCATTATTTATCGCTTTACTCCATGAAATAAATGGTTTTGACATTATACTATCAAACCATATACATTCATTATCATTAAAATCAATATCTGTTATAGTACAAATGTTATTCATATTTGTGTTTCCATTGTCATTTTCTAAACAAATATGAAAATCCCAATAATTACTTAAATCAAGTTTAAAATCAAAAATATTTCTATTATGATTAAATATATTACTCATATTTACACACATATTTATATTATATAAATATTTATTTCAAATGAATAGTAAAATAATAAAATTAACTAAAAATCAGTTAAAAGAAACTGAAGGTACAGCCTTCAAATATTTAGATATTGATAATGATACACCTAATGATGTCGGAAATAGTCAAATAGGTGTTACAGGTAAAATTGATAGTGAAACATTTGGAATTCCTATTACTGGTGATAAAATCGGTAATACAATGAGTGTTCAAGGATGGAATCGTTATCGAGCATATGGAAACTATATGAATGGTAATATCAAAGAATCTGATAATAATAATGACGGAGTTGATGATTTTTATAATCACAATGAACTTGATATTTTAAGTGATGGTGATAATAAGAATAATCTTATAAAAATACCAAAAACTGTAGACAACCGATTAGATATGTTAATTAAATCTATTGAGTCATTACAACCAAAGCAACAAGCAATGGTAGTTAATAAACTAATAGAAACAATTAAATTAGAAAACATACCATATGCATGGGCAAAAGAACTGATGTTTAAAATAATGTCAAAAAAGAATATTAATACCAAATGATACATATTTTAAATGAAGAAAATAAAGAATTAAAACATAGGATATTTCCATTAGGTAAAGGGATAAAAAAACATCTTATCGCTATTTTGAAAAATTATGAAGGCGATAAAACTGTTGATGGGTATAAACGTTTAAACAATATTCTATCAATGGATAATGGTATTAGTTATAATGAGATGAAGCGTATCAAAAACTTTTTTGATAATTATCAAGGTACTGATAAATCTGTTGAATTTATCTTAAATGGTGGAGAACCAATGAAATTATGGGTAAATAACACATTAAATACGGCAACAAAATCTATACATGATTTTAAACAAGCAAAAAAAGATAGTGGTATTAATAATGCTTTTATAAAAACACACGAAAAAGATAGACAAGTAAAAACCAAAAACAAACCTACACAAGTAAAATTTAAAACAAATGATATTAATAATAATTTATCAGATAACAATTTGTTAAAATTTGAAAATGATTTACATAATGGTGCTTTATTAAATAAAAAAATAATTTATATTACCGAACAGCAAGAAAAGTTAATAAAACTAAATGAAGCACAAGATAATACATTCTCTTTACAAGAACTTTCTAATATAAGGTCGTTTAAGAATAGATATAATTACTGTATTCAGCATCTTGGTAAACCACAAGGAAGAGGTAGTTCAAGGGTAGTATTTCAACTTGATGATGAAAAAGTTTTAAAACTTGCTTTTAACAGTAAAGGTATTGCGCAAAACGAAGCAGAATATGACAAATATTTAGAACAATTAGGAATAGTACCATATACCTTTGACACCGATGATAATGGTTTATGGAATGTAACTGAATATGTTTTACCTGCAAAGAAAAGTGATTTTGTTGAATGCGTTGGAATGTCTTTTGAAGATTTTGTTAAATTCATTAAAAGTTGTTATGCTTGGAGAGAAGATTATAACAAAGCCAAAAATGGAGGATATCGTAACGAAATTTTTACAATGGAAGAATATGAAGAACTGTTAGAAAATGAAGATTTATCACCTTTTGATGATTATATTGGAAATTATCGAATACCAATTGGTGATTTAACAAGATTATGTAATTATGGTTTAACAATGAGAAACGGTTATCCAACAATCGTTATTTTGGATACAGGTTTAACACAAGAAGTTTATGACAGTTTTTATAGAAGATATTAATAGATTTATTTAATTTTAGATATTTATTTATATAATAAGTTAAAATGATTACAAAATGGCACAAAGTTGTTTAGAAATAGTTTCAATACAAGAACGTCACGAGGAAATAGTAAGAAGTGATTATAACAAAGATAACCAATATAATGCCCAGCACCCAGATGCTATTGCAAATGGTGATGAACAAGGTAAAGGTACACAAAATGGTGGACATACCCATTGGTTACCTGATTGTAGTTCATATATGGGTACAAGTCAGTTTAGATATGACGATTTTGATACTGCGGTATCAAGTCATGCTGGTAATAAAGCCGATAATAATGCACGTGATACTGCTTTAGCAAGAAGTAAATATAATAGTGAAATGGTATATACAGCAAGAATGGTTGATACAACTGAAAATGTAAGAGAAGGACAAGTTGTCATATAAATAATTTTATTTTTTATTACTTAAAAAGTCTTCTATTTATTATTATAATAGAAGACTTTAATTTTATATGTATGTTTACAATATTAAAAAATATATTAAATGAAATGTTATTAAATGAGTCGGCTTCTGTTGGAGATGTCAATTCTGCAATTGATAATCATGAAAGAATTATTATAAATTATCATACAAAAGGTGAAGATAAAAATACTGGTGCCCGTGTTATTGAAGTTTATGCTTATGGTTTAACAAAAGCAGGAAATCCTTGTATTAGAGCGTTTCAACCATTTGGAGATACAACATCAAAAACACCTAATTGGAAATTTTTTAGACTTGATAGAATTTCTGCTTGGAAACCAACAGGACAAAAATTTAATCGTCCTGCCGATTTTTTTTATAAAGGTTTAGGTAATTTCAACCCTAATGGGGATGAAACTATGAGTGTCGTTTACAAAATTGCTGATTTTAATAACAATTCACGCAATAAAAGTAATAACGGTCCATTAACAAACAAACAAAATAATGATGTATTTAAAACTGATACGGAGCATCGAATGGAACGATTACGTAATCAGTTAAATAATCCGATAAAAATAACAGATTTAATGAAAAATGGTAAATTTGTTACTTTTAAAGATAAAAATAACGGACCTAAGACTAAACCTGCTAAAAAAGAACCAGAAGTGTACAAGACTGATACGGAAAGAGGTATGGAAAATTTAAGGAAGCAATTGGATAACCCTAAATATATACATGATGTAAATCCAAAATATAATGATGATATTTCTAATTTACGTAAAAATTTAGGTGATACTTCATCCCCAATTTCAATAAAAGATTTGAAAGATAAATTATCGCCTAATAACGGACCTAAGACTAAACCTGCTAAAAAAGAACCAGAAGTGTACAAGACTGATACGGAAAGAGGTATGGAAAATTTAAGGAAGCAATTGGATAACCCTAAATATATAGATTTATCTAAAATAAAGTAATTTGATAAAAACTATGATTAAACATATTTTTAATTAAAATATATACAATGACATTATGGCAAATGAAAGTTTTAAAAAAATGCTTCAATTAGCAAAAGAAGCTGATAAAATAGTAAGTGAAGGTAAAAGCAATATACCATCTCGTGAAAATAATGTATTAACCGTTCCTATCACAGCAATGAATTACGATGAAAGAATTGCTGAACTTAATGAGCAAGTTTATGGGGAATATAAGAAGCCAGAAAACGAATATAATGCAGAAGAAGAAATGGAAAAAATTAAATCAAGAAACGAACAGAATGTAAAGATTAACCCAAACACAAAAATTCCATCTGCAATTTTAGAAGACATATTACGTAACCCATATCAAATGAGTACTAATATCGTAGAAGACCCTAAAATGTCTATGCTCGAAGAAAAATTAAAAGGTAAAAATTTTAATGGTATCGAAAAAGCACAAGAAATACAGAAAAAAATGGAAGAAAAAGAACGTGAAACATTGAATGAAAAAATTTCACAAACAGAACAAGCATATAGACAAGTGCCCAATAGTACAGCAATTGATTACAGCATTATAAAAATGATAATTGAAAATGTAATCGAAGAAAAATTAGAAAAAATATCTAAGTCTTTATTAACTGAAAATATTAATAATAGTCCTAAAAAAACATCTCTTATAATGTTGGGCGAAAATTTTACTTTTGTAGATTCTGAAGGTAATATGTATAAATGTGGTGATATGAAATATGTTGGAAAAGCAAAAATAAAGAAATAAATATCATAGAGTAACATCTATTAAGCACACTGGATAAGTGTGCTTTTTTTTTTATGTTTTAATTTTTGTCATTTGAGTATTATATAGTATATTTGTTAAAAAATAAAAGTTAGAAAAATGATTAACGAAGAAAAAATTAATTTAAATTACACAAGATGGGTTACTCGTCTTAAAAAATATAATTGTTATTCAGACTTAATGATTAACGAACTTGGTGAGAAAATAAAAAACGCAAGTTTTGCTTTAACAGAAAATAGTGGAGCAGCGTACCAAGGTTCTATGTTAAATGTTGTAATAAATAATCTTTGTTTAATTGCACATCATTTAAACGAAAATGCTTTTGGTGAAGATTCTAAACAAAAGAAAATGCATCCATATTTACAAGCAAACAATTATATGTTAATGAGAGTGTTATTACTTCAGCATATTGCTAAAGCTGAAATGTTTGTAATACAAGAAAATCAATGGAAACAAAAAAACGGATACATTTATGATTTTAATCCAGATTTAAACACTTGTATGAAATGTGGCGAAAGGTCAATTTATCTTTGTATGAAATACGGTATTCAACTTTCAGAAGAGGAATATGAAGCAATGCGTATTATTGATAAAGAAGAAATGTCAGTAACACAATATATATCACCATTATGCCAAATAGTTAAAATGGCTAACCAGTTAGTTTCAATTGAATTGTATAGAACATTTTTAGATAAAAATTAAAAAATTAAATATATATGTTTGGAAAAAAAGATAAAGTATGGACAGGACTTGAATACCAAGTTGTAAATCATTTTGATGAAGATATAAAGACTGTAAAATTTGTAAATAAATCTAATAATAAAGATCCTGAATATGCAAATGCAGGAGATAGTGGATTTGATTTAAGAGCGTGGGTTACAGAATCAGATGAAAATGCTAAAGTAGATAAAGATAGTGGAAAATATTTTATAGTATTAAAATCTTTCGAGACACGATTAATCCATACAGGTTTGTATATAGAATTACCAGAATATACTGAAGGACAAGTTAGAACAAGGAGTGGTATGGCATTAAAACAACAGTTAGTGGTAACTAATTCACCTGGTACTATAGATAGATTTTATACAGGTGAAATTGGTATTATTATGACAAACCTCTCTAAAAAAGCAAAAACAATTATGAATGGAGATAGAATTGCACAATTTGTCGTTTGTCCTGTATATCCAAAAGAGTTAATTGATTTTAAAAAGGTCGAAGAAATTAATACCAATAAAGAACGTGGACAAAACGGTTTTGGTAGTAGTGGAATTAAATAAAAAATATATCACTTAAAAATCCTTGATAACCTCAAGGATTTTTTTTTTTGTAAAATTCTCAATGTATGATTATATTAAAATAAAATAAATAATTTTTT
>CATEWF010000010.1 GCA_949527715.1 uncultured Mycoplasmatota bacterium
CCAATAATCTTTGCTTCTTTTAATGTTTTAATGTCGTTATGTTTTTTAGCAAGTACTTTTTCAAAATCAATTATCTTCTTTAATTCTTTTAAAAAAAATTCAGTAATCATTGAAATTTTATGAATTTTTGCTGTAGTTTCTCCTCTTCTTAATAATTCGGCAATTGCAAAAATTCCATCGTCTTTAAAGTTCTTAAGGTATTCATAAATTTCTTGTGTTTTGTATGAATCGAATTTCTTTAAATGAAAATGTGATACACCAATTTCAAGACTACGAACAGACTTTAATAAACATTCACTTAGTGAAGAGCCAATTCCCATAACTTCACCAGTAGCTTTCATTTGAGTTCCTAAAGTATTTGAAGCAGAAGTAAATTTATCAAATGGGAAACGTGGTAATTTTGCAACTACGTAATCAAGACTTGGAGCTTTTGCTGCATTAGTATTTGCAATCTTAATTTCACTAAGACTCATACCAACAGCAATTTTAGTAGTAACTTTGGCAATTGGGTATCCACTTGCTTTTGATGCTAATGCACTAGATCTTGAAACACGTGGATTAACTTCAATTAAATAGTATTCGCTAGTTTTTGGATTAAGAGCAAATTGAACATTGCAACCACCAGCAATTTTCAATGCTTTAATTAATTTTGTCGCGCTCTTAATCAACATGTTTTCATCTTTTTTAGATAAAGTCATTATTGGAGCAACAACAATAGAGTCTCCTGTATGAACACCTACAGGATCAATATTTTCCATTCCACAGATAGTAATAACTTTGTCATTACAATCACGCATCATTTCAAATTCAATTTCTTTATAACCTTTGACACTCTTTTCAATTAAAACTTGGTGAACAGGTGATTGAATTAAAGCGTTCTCTCCTAATTCAATTAATTCTTTTTCATTGTAAGCAAAACCCCCGCCAGTTCCACCTAATGTAAATGCAGGACGTAATACAACTGGGTACCCAATTTCATTTGCAGCTTTTTTCATTTCATCTAAGTTGTATGAAATTTTACTTGGAATTACTGGTTCATTAATTGATTCGCATAATTCTTTAAATAATTCTCTATCTTCAGCTAATTGAATACTCTTACTACTTGTTCCTAATAATTCAACACCGCATTCTTTAAGAATACCTTTTTTCTCAAGTTGCATTGCCATGTTAAGACCGGTTTGACCACCAATACCTGGAATGATTGCATCAGGTCTTTCATAACGAATAATTTTTGCAACATATTCAAGTGTTAATGGTTCCATATACACTTTGTCAGCCATTTTGACATCTGTCATAATAGTTGCAGGATTAGAGTTAACTAATACAACTTTATATCCTTCTTCTTTTAAAGCAAGGCACGCTTGAGTACCTGCATAATCAAATTCAGCTGCTTGACCAATTACAATTGGGCCTGAACCAATTATCATTATTTTTTTAATATCTTTTCTTTTTGACATATTTAATTCTCCTATTTAATGTTGTTTGTTTTAATGATTATTTAATATTTGTTCAATCAACATTATTTGGATCCTTTTGAAAAGCAAGTAATTTTCTATATTCAATTTCACTTACATATTTTTGCTCATGAGCAAATTTTACTAATATGTTGAAATTAGATAATGAATGATTAATTACATTTGCTTTTTCTAGATTATTCTTGCAAGTTTCTAAGTTATAAGTAAAAATTGAAGCAATGCCTAGAACATTAATCTTATTGTTTCTTAAAATATTAACAACTTCGATTGATGATCCACCTGTAGACATTAAATCTTCAATTACTACTACTTTTGCGTTTTCAGGAACAAACCCTTCTATATGTTTTGCTCTTCCATGATCTTTAACTTTGCTTCTTACATAAGCCATTGGTTTATTCATTTTCGTTGCAACTATAGCTGCATGAGGAATACCTGCTGTAGATGTGCCAACAATATATTCAGCACTCGGATAATATTCTTTAATCATATTAACCATTTCTGTTTCAACTAATTCTCTTGATTCAGGATATGAAATAATTAAACGATTATCACAATATATGGGAGATTTAATTCCGCTTGCTCAAGTAAATGGGTCAGAAGGAGAGAGAAACACTGCTTTAATTTTTAATAATTCGTTGGCTACTTTTTCTTCTCTAGTCATTTTTAACTCCTCGCATTAATTATTTCATAATTAAAATTATCAATATTATATAGAGTAATTCACTTTTTGTGTGTTTTTATTTGTTCTAAAAATCTTTCTAATACAAAATGTAATTCCTTGCTCAAGATAGTAAATAATTATTCCACTACCAACGGCACAAGAATAAACTATTAGTGCGTATAATTCTTGACTATCACCCGCCATGAAACGAAATAATAAAATATATATTTTGTGAACTAAATAAATTCACAACGAAATTTTTCCAAAATAATTTAATATTATATTTTTGTTTACAAACAGAATAGAAATATATATGAGACAAACAGATAATACTGATGCCTCTATTACATATAAAAATAATTTTAAAGAAATAAAAAATAAAAATACTCCTAATATTGCAAAGTACTTTCCATATTTAATAATGAATTTATCAAATTTGTTCTTCATAACCCCATACAATATTCCAATTGAAAAACATTGTACCGATCTCATATACACTCAATAATTATCATTACCAGAAAAATAAACAGCGAGTCCAACTACACCTATTCAAAGCAACGGAATCATACCAATAATTCAGAATCCAATTTTTCATGCTTGTTAAATATCAGTAGAATAGAAGCAAATGAAAAATAAAAAATTAACAATGGTGTAAAATATCAAGCAGTAGAATTTAATTTGTGGCTTGATCAATCAAGCGAAAGAATTTTTATAACTATATCTTGTACCGAATAACTTTCATTTAAATGAAATATTAAAAAATACAAAGTGTTTGTTGCAAACAATATAAATAACATTTTAGGTATTTTAAAAAACAACATCTTTTTCAAATATCTAACACCATGTTTTTTATATTGCGTTGTTAATGAATATCCTGATATAACAAAAAAGAATGCAATTACGCCTTCTGAAAGTATTAATGCAAGATTGTGTCAAGTTTCAGAATTTGTTAATAAAGGAGATTCTAGTAAAGTTGTATTAATAATATGGACTAAAATAACGAATAAACAACAGTCTCCTCTTATTGAAGAAGTGTTATAAAAAGAAAAATTTTTACTTTGGTCTTTGTTTAATCTAATGCCAAAAATAATAAATAAAACTAAAAAAGCCAAAGCCACTAACATTAATTAAATTCCTTTAATATTTTCTTATACATTTTCTGAGGACTATCTGATTTTGTAATCGGCCTACCAACAACAATATAATCTGAGCCATATTTTTTTGCTAATTGTGGAGTTGCAATTCTTTTTTGATCGTTAGCAGCATTTGAAGAATATCTAATTCCTGGAGTAACTGCTAGAAAATTTTTTCCAATTTTGCTTTTTATTAATTTAACTTCATTTGGAGAACATATAACACCATCAACTTTAGCTTTATTAGCGTTTTTTGCATAATGAAGTATTGTTGAATTAATATCTTTATTAATTAATAATTCATTTTTAAGCGTTTTTGAATCTGTGCTCGTTAATTGAGTAACTGCCAATACTTTAATATTTTTACCTGCAGCTAATTTTGCTTGTTTCATCATCTCAATTCCACCAGCAGCATGAATGGTTAACATATCAACTTTTAAATCTTTTAATGATTCAACACCATGATAAACTGTGTTAGGAATATCATGTAGTTTTAAATCTAGAAAAATCTTGAATCCTCTTGCTTTTAATTTTCTTATTCCTTCTCTTCCTATTTTGTAAAAAAGTTGATAACCAATTTTTAAAAAGGGTTTTTCCTTACCTAACTTTTTTAAAAATAAATTTAATTCATTAAATGAAGAAAAATCACAAGCAATAATTACATTATTCATATTTAAGCGCCTTTCCAATAATATCAGTTAGTTTTTGAATTTTCAATTCTTTCATAACCTTAGGTAAATCGTCAATGATCTTTTTACAAGCATAAGGATCTACTAAATTTTGTGCACCAACGCTAACTGCATTTGCACCTGCATACATCATTTCAATCACGTCATATGCATCTTTAACTCCACCCATACCAATAATTGGTAATCCCGTTGCTTTTTTACATAAATATATTGCTCGCAATGCAATAGGTTTAATTGCAGGTCCTGAGTATCCACCCATTTTATTAGCAATTATAGGTTTTCCTGTATGTAAATCTAATCGCATACCAATCATTGTGTTGATTAATGATAGTCCATTTGCTCCTGCGTTTTTTGCTGCCATAGCCATTTCTACAATATCCGTTACTGTTGCTGATAGTTTAATGAAAACCGGTTTTTTAGTAGCTTTTTTAAGAGCTTTTACCAACAAAGATAAATGTTTAGGATTAGAAACAAATTTCATTGCACCTTTTTTAACATTAGGACAACTAATATTAACTTCAATAATGCCAACAATAGGAAGTTTATCAAGTTTCTTTGCTATAGTTACATATTCTTCAATTGTTGTTCCGGCAATATTAGCAATAACTTTTTTTTTAAAAACTTTTTTAAGTTTTTTAAATTCAGAATTAATTACAGCATCAATTCCGGGATTTTGTAATCCAATAGAATTAATTATTGAGTTATCACATTCAGCAATTCTTGGCAATGGATTGCCAAATCTTGGTTGACAAGTAGTTCCTTTCATTGAAAATGAACCTAAAATATTAATGTCATAAAATTGGGCAAATTCATAACCATATCCGAATGTTCCACTAGCAGGAATAATTGGATTATCAAGTTCTCATTTACCTAATTTAACTTTTAAATTTTTGTTTACCATAACAACTCCTTGCTAGAGAATATCGTTCCTTCTCTACAAACTCTTTTTGGTCCATGTTTTGTTTCTATTGAACAACCCATGCAAGCGCCAAAACCGCATCCCATTCTTGCCTCTAATGAAAGTTGTCCTTCGCTTTTACAAGCTTTGAATACAGCTTTCATTAAATTAATTGATCCGCAAGTGTAATAAGGAAGATTATCTAAACCGTATTTTTTAATTGCGTCTACAACGTTGCCTTTAAAACCATATGATCCATCGTCTGTACAAACAATTAATTGTTTGCAAACTGATTTTCATTCTTGCAATGTAAACACATCAAGTTTTGATTTAAATCCTATAACAATTGTCACATCAATTTTGTTTTTTGTTAGTTGTCTTGCAAGAGAATAAACTGATCCCATTCCGCATCCTCCACAAACAATTAGTTGTTTTTTGTCTTTAAATGGAACGTAGTAATTTCCTAAATCAATTAGTATTTCAAGTCTTTGTTTTGGTTGCATTCTTGAAAGAATTTTTGTTCCTTCACCAATAACTTTATACAAGACTTTTAATGAGTTTTTATTTCAGTCGTAAATACTCATTGGTCTTCTTAAATATTTACCAGGAACACCAATATTTAAAAATTTACCAGATTTAATCCAACTCGTAGGACCTTTCAATTCCATTAAATATGTTGTTGAATTAATTTCAGTATTTTTAACTATTTCATAATTTACAAGTCTATCCATAAATCCTCCTATTTTTGTAAACAATTTTACCGTTGCATATTGTTATTTCTGGTCATCCAACACAGTCAATTCCTTCAAAAGGAGTAGATTTGCCTTTAGAAAAGAATTTTTTAGAATCAATTTTCTGTTTTTTTAATGGATCAAAAATTAATAAATTAACAAGATTGTTAATTTTTAATTCATTTGAAGGTAAATTAAATAATTTTGATGGATTAATTGACATTAAGTCAATTAATTTGTTTAATGTAATAATTTTTGTTTTAACTAATTTTGTATATAGCAATGGAAAAGCATAATCTAAAGCAGTAATACCAAATGCCGCTTTATCAATTGTAGTATTTTTTTCTTTAGCAGCGTGCGGAGCATGATCAGTAGCAATTATTTGAATAATGCCTGTCTTTAGTCCTTTAATCAAAGCTTGTTGGTCTTGTTTAGATCTTAATGGTGGGTTCATTTTGAATTTACCTGCATTTTTAACAACATTATTTTCATTTAATAATATATGGTGATGTGTTACTTCACAAGAAATATTTTTATTTAATTTTTTTGCTTTTTTAATGATATCTATTGTTTCTTTAGTTGAAACATGACAAACATGATATTGACATTTAGTTTCAATTGCAAGTTTTACATCTCTTTTGACTTGTTTGTATTCACTTGATGAAGGAATGCCAATTAATTTATATTTTTTTACATTAACTCCATCATGAACTGATGCACCTTTTGGAATTAAGGTTAAATCTTCAGCATGAGCAACTATTGCTTTTTTATTTTTCTTAGCTTCTATCATTGCTTTTTTCATTTCTTGTGCTGTTTTAATACCACAACCATCATTTGAAAAAGCAAAACAATATTTACTCAATTGTTTCATATCAACTATTTGAGTGTCTTCTTTTCTACCTTTAGTAATTGATGCATATGGATAAACATTAATTAATGCATCTTTTTTTATCATTGAAATTAAAGATTTAATATTTTTAACAGAGTCAGTAGGAGGGTTTAAATTAGGCATAGAACATATTGTTGTGTATCCTCCAGCTGCTGCTGCTTGTGTTCCTGTTTTGATTGTTTCTTTATATTCAAATCCTGGTTGTCTTAAATGAGTATGAATGTCAATTAAACCTGGAATAGCAATTAATCCTTTGCAATCAATAATCCCAACGTTTTTTTTGATAATAGGTTTGTTTTGTATTTGTTTCAATATACCGTTTTGAACATAAAAACTTTTCTTTACGAACTTTTTATTTATATAAACTAAACAATTGTTGATAACAAAACTTTTCATATTATTTTAAACTTCTCAGCAATACTGCCATCCTTACAAACACACCATTTTTAATTTGCTTAAAAATTCTTGATTTTGAGCATTCGACAATGTCATCATCTATCTCAACATTACGATTAAATGGTGCAGGATGAATAATAATTGCGTTCTTTTTCATTTTTGCAACTCTAGATTTATTTAATCCATAATTTTTGTTGTATGTAGATTCAACTTTTAAACCTTTTTCAAGTCTTTCATTTTGAATTCTTAACATATTAACAACATCTACTTTTGGTAAATATTTATCAAAATCAACATATTTATATTGTTTATCTTGTAGATTTTTAGGAGCAGCAAAATATACTTCTATTCCTAGTTTTTTCATACACTCATAATTAGAGTGTGCTACACGAGAATGAGCTATATCTCCAACAATAAGAACTTTTAATCCTTTAAACTTTTTAAACTCTTGTCTAATAGTTAATAAGTCTAATAATGTTTGTGTAGGATGATCCATCTTTCCATCGCCTGCATTAATGATGGGAACATTAATTTTACCTAATAATTGTTTGTATCATCTATCTTCTCTTGCTCTAATAACTAAAGCATCAACTCCAAAACTTTCGAAAACTTTAATGGTATCATAAAAAGTTTCACCTTTAGTCATTGAAGATGACTCAGGAGCAAAATTCAAAACTTTGCAATTTAACTTATGCTCAGCAGTGTTAAAAGAATAATGAGTTCTTGTAGATGGTTCAAAAAATAAATTAGCAACAATTTTGTTGTCTAATTTAGATTTGTTTCTACCATTAATAATGTTTTGAGCAATGTCTAAAATATCATTTATTTCTTTAACAGATAGATCTTGAAGTCTGATAAGATTTTTCATAGTGATATTTATATTTATATAAATATATCATAAAAAGTCTGTTTGAGAAAATTAACACTTAATATTTCTAAATTAATTCTTAAAAAAGATCAAAATAAGTTTATTTGTTTTTAATCTTTTACTCAAAAAACACTAATTTCTCTATGGTTTTACTAATTTTTATATTATTTTTCATAAAATTTACCTTTTTAAGATAAAAAATAAATTTCATTTGGAAATAGTAATAAGTGAAAGGATAATTTATGAACAAAACTACTAATGAAGAAATTATTGTTATAAACAATATTCAACAACTTAAACAAATTTTAAAAGACAAATCTTATAATAATTTTGTATTAATTGTTGTTGATAACAGAATTATGGTTAAAGGTATTAAATGTTATAAACCAGAGCCAAAAGCTCCAGAATGATTTTCAAGTTGGGTTAAAAACCAATATGAAAAAGACATTCAACACCAAAAGCAATTTAATAAACAAGTATTAGATCGTATAGACAATGTTGATACTCGTTTAGACACTGTTGATAGACGTTTAAATAACATTGTTAAACTAAACAAATTAAAAGAATAGCAGATTTTGTTTTATTGTTTCATACTTTTTTAATTATTAATATGTTAATATTAATAATGTATTAAAAATTATGAATGATATTAAAACAATATTTGTCCTTAAAAAGGATCAGTACGACTCTGAATCTAATGGACTAACAAAAGACATTAAAAATTTCTTAAAAATAAACATTAAATCAATAAAAGTTGTTAATAAATACATTGTCAAAAATGTAGATAATTTAACTTTTGAAAAATCATTAACTTCTGTTTTTAGTGAACCAATGGTTGATGATTTCTACGTAGATGAAATTCCAAGTATCAAAAAATTCAAATCATTTGCTATTGAGTTTCTTCCTGGACAATTTGATGCTCGTGCAGAAGCTGCTAAACAATGTTTAGTACTAATAAATAATAAATTAAATCCTGAAGTTAAATCAGCAAAAGTTTATTTAGTAAGTGGCAATGTGTCATCAACTGATTTAAGTAAAATTAAATCATTCTTAATTAATCCTACAGATTCAAGAGAAACTGAAGTTTATTCAACTTCTTTTCCTGCTCATAAAGAAAACAACACTAAAATTGAAACAATTGCTAAATTTATTTCAATGGATAAAAAAGCATTATCTGAATTACATTTATCATTAAGTCTTGCAATGTCTATCGAAGATTTAATGATGATTCAAGATTATTTTAAAAAAGTAAAACGTAATCCTACATTAACAGAGATTAAAGTAATTGATACATATTGATCTGACCATTGTAGGCATACTACATTTGAAACAAAAATTAATAAAATTGATTTTGAAAAATCAGAATATGATGATTTGTTTAAATCTACATATAAAGCATATTTAGATACTCGTAAAAAAGTTTATGGTGCAAAATCTAAAACAAGAAAAATTTGTTTAATGGATTTGGCTACTATTGCAGTTAAAGATTTAAAGAAATCTGGTGCTTTAAAGAATTTAGATGAATCTGATGAAATAAATGCATGTTCAATTAACATTAATGTAAAAACAAAAAAAGGTGTAGAAAAATACATCTTGATGTTTAAAAATGAGACACATAATCACCCAACAGAAATCGAACCATTTGGTGGTGCTTCTACCTGTTTAGGCGGGGCAATTAGAGATCCTTTGTCTGGAAGAACATATGTTTATCAAGCCATGAGAGTTACAGGATCAGCAGATCCTACAACTCAATTAGCTAAGAAACTTCCTGGTAAATTACCACAACGTACAATTACTATTAATGCAGCTAATGGATATAGCTCATATGGTAATCAGATTGGTTTGGCAACTGGTCAAGTTGACGAAATCTACCATCCAGGTTTTGTTGCTAAACGTTTAGAAACTGGAGCTGTTGTAGCAGCTGCTCCTAAATCTAATATTGTTAGACGTAAGCCTAAAGTTGGCGATGTAATTATCTTATTGGGTGGAAGAACAGGAAAAGATGGTATTGGTGGTGCAACTGGTTCTTCTAAACAACATCAAAAAACTTCTATGAATGAATGTGGTGCAGAAGTTCAAAAAGGTAACCCTGTAGAGGAAAGAAAAATTCAAAGATTGTTCAGAAACCCTGAGGCCTCTAAATTAATTGTTAAATGTAATGATTTTGGTGCTGGAGGAGTAAGTGTTGCTATTGGTGAACTTTGTGATGGATTAGAAATAGATTTAAACAAAGTCACAAAAAAATATGCTGGACTTAATGGTACAGAATTAGCAATCAGTGAATCCCAAGAAAGAATGGCTGTTGTTGTAAACAACAAAAATGCTAAAAAATTTATTGAATTAGCAGACAAAGAAAATCTTGAGGCCACTATAGTTGCAAAAGTTACGAATAATAATCGTTTAAAAATGAAGTGAAACAACGATTGAATTGTTGATATCTCTCGTGATTTCTTAAATACAAATGGTTTTACCCAATCCACTGATGTTGTTTTTAATAAACCTAATAAATTAGTTCAACCAAAAATATCTAATTTAAAGAAAACATGATTAGATATATTAGCTGATTTAAATTGTTGTTCAAAATTAGGTTTACTTCAAAAGTTTGACTCTACAATTGGCACTAACACAGTGTTAATGCCTTTAGGCGGATTTAAACAATTAACACCAGCTGAAGGTATGGCCGCTAAAATTCCTTTATTTGGAAAAGAAACCAATACATGTTCTTTAATGGCTTATGGTTTTAATCCTTTCTTGGGTGATTTTAGTCCATTCCATATGGCTTATTATTCAGTAATTGAATCAGTTTCAAAAATAGTTGCCATGGGTGGAGACTATAAAAATATTTATTTAAGTTTTCAAGAATATTTTAGAAAACTTGGCAAAGATCCAAAAAGATGAGGATTACCATTCGCTGCATTACTAGGTGCATTTAAAGCGCAAGAAGATTTAAAATTAGGTGCAATTGGTGGTAAGGATTCAATGTCAGGAAGTTATGAAAATTTAGATGTCCCTAACACTTTAATTTCTTTTGCGGTTTGTGTTGATGAAGCAAACAATATTATTTCTCCAGAATTCAAAAAAATAGATTCATCGATTGTTTATGTGTATCCATTAAAGAAAAAAGATGGAACACTTGATACTAAATCATTAACCAATACCTTTAGTCAATTAACAAAGTTAATTAAATCAAAGAAAATTATTTCTGCTTATTCGTTAAAGCAAAAAGGTATTGCTGAAGGTATTTCTAAAATGTGTTTAGGAAACTGAATTGGTGCTTCTATCAATGGTCTAAAAGATAATGAATTATTCCAAATGAACTATGGATCATTTATCTTAGAAATTCCTTCTAATATAAATGCAAATAATGAATTAAAAGGTTTAAATTTTAAAGTTATTGGTAAAACAACTCAAAACCCTGAAATCAAAGTTAATAAATTAACATTAAGTCTAGATGAAGCATTAAAAACAACAACTTCAAAATTAGAAGACGTTTTCCCTTCAACAATCGAAACAAAATTTAATAACGATTTAAAAATTAGACCTTATAAATTTACTAAACATTCAATGTTTAGTAAAGTAGTTAAAAAGCCTACCGTTGTAATTCCGGTATTCCCTGGAACTAATTGTGAATATGATAGTCAATTTGCTTTTGAAAAAGCCGGAGCTATTGTTAAACAAGTTTTAATTAGAAACAAAGATCAAAAATCTTTATTAACTTCTATTAATGAATTAGCTAAAACAATTGATAAAGCTCACATTATTTTCTTGCCAGGAGGTTTCTCTGCAGGAGATGAACCAGATGGTTCTGCTAAATTTATTGTTAACGTTTTCCATAATGAAAAAGTTAAGAAAGCTACTATGGATTTAATTAAACGTAAAGGTTTAATTCTAGGTATCTGTAACGGTTTCCAAGCATTAATCAAATTAGGTCTTGTTCCATATGGAAAAATTATTGATATGAATGAATCAATGCCTACTTTAACATTTAATAAAATTAAGCACCATATGTCTAGATTGATTAGAACAAAAGTTGTTTCTAATAAGTCTCCTTGAATGGCTGGTTTAGTTCCTGGAGATATTAGAACTAACGCTATTTCTCATGGTGAAGGTAACTTTGTTGCAAGTCCTGAATTAATTCAAGAATTGATTAACAATGGACAAGTTGTTACTCAATACGTTGACGAGCAAGGTAATCCGACAATGAAAATGCCATTTAATCCAAATGGTTCTATGATGGCTATTGAGGCAATCACAAATGCCGATGGTAGAATTATGGGTAAGATGGGTCACTCAGAAAGAATTGGTGAAAACTTATATCGTAATGTTCCGGGTGAATATGATCAAAAAATCTTTGAGAGTGGAGTAAAATATTTTAGTAGAGGTAAATAATGAAAGTTGCAATAATATATGGTTCTAAATCAGATGACCAAGTAATGGCTAATGCCATTAATTTATTAAAGGAATTTGGTGTGAGTTATCAAAGTTATATCCTTTCAGCACATCGTGTTCCTGAAAAACTAACTAAAACAATTAAAGAAGTTGAAAAGAAAGGTTGTGAAGTAATTATTGCTGGTGCTGGTCTTGCAGCACATTTACCTGGAGTGATTGCTAGCCAAACTTTATTACCAGTTATTGGTGTTCCTATCAATGCACAATTAGGTGGATTAGACGCTTTATTTTCAATTGTTCAAATGCCTAAATCAATTCCCGTTGCAACAGTAGGAATCAACAATAGTTATAATGCCGCAATGCTAGCAGTTCAAATGTTAGCCATTAAAGATTCTAAAATAAAAACTAAATTAAATAAATTTAGAAGTGACATGAAGAAAAAATTTTAAAAATAAAAGCAAGATTACTCTTGCTTTTTTTGTTAACCTAATATTGATGCAGCTGCTGCGAAAAAGTCAATATATTCTGTAGATCCACCAGGAATCGAGAATAATGCAAAAGTTTTTTGAAACTCACTAGATTCTTCATATCCTGAACCACCTCAATATATACCAACTACTTCATAGTCTTCATTAATAACCATAGAACCTGAAGCACCACCGCCCATATATGTTAATGATTTTCATTTAGTAGTTCATTGATTTTGGTAAGTTAAATAAGTTGGTGAAACGATATTAAGTGCTGGTTCTTCAAGTTTATCAAGATAATCAATTTCCTCACAAAAATAAGTATAGTCACAAGTAGAATCAGGAGAGGAATCTGCTCACGGAAATCCTGCCATATATACTTTTGATTTAGAAGACAAAGCCTGCTCATTAATATTTACAATGTTGGCACCTTTTAAATAATGACTATTAATATAGTCAATTTGGTCTTTAAAAGTTGAATTAGATCTCGGATTATAATATGCATTTGTTAAATCTACTTTAAAAGCACAAATATCCATATAAGCCGGCAAAGAAATATCACCAATTTGTACTTCACCAAAAGAAACAAAGGCAGGGGTTAAAGTAGTAAAATCATTAGCAATTGTACTCTCGTTAATTGCATAATCATAATAAAAATCAATTGTCTTATAACTATATTGGTCATAGACATTAGAGGCGAAACCTAATTGGTGAGTTGTATTTGATTGATTAAGAATTTCTTTAATCCCTTCATAGACATGATAATTAGTAATAATCTCGTATGTATAATCATTATCACTATACCTTTTATAAAATCAAGCTGTGCCAAATGATGCGTATGCTTGACCTTGGTCTGTTATAGCATATGCACCAATTGACATTTCACGTTCACTAATATATTTAAAATGATCATCATTAATAGGAACATATGTATTAATTTGAATTGTACAACTTGTTAAATTAAAACATGATGGTATTGTAATTGCAGCAAACAATAAAAAAGGTCTAAAAAATTTCTTTTTCATAATATTTTTTAATTATTATATATTTACATTTTTTTAAAAAAATTAACTAATTTGTTGATCAACTGTTTGGAAGAAATCGTATGTTACATATGTTGGATTATCTAAACTAAATAGTGCAAATTTTGGATAGAAAATATAGGAAGTTTGTGATATTCTGCTTGTACCTCCTCAGTATATACCAATAGTTTGAAAATCTTCATTAATAACCATTGAACCAGAAGCTCCACCCCCCAAAGCAAATGTTTCTTTTCCTGTCATTACACATTGATCTTGAAAAGTGTAATATGAAGAGCCAGATATTTTGTTTAAAGTTTCACCTTCCAATTGTTCAACTTTAGTTTTTACTTGAGTTAAATATGTGAATTGTCTCTGATCTTCATATTGTTCAGAATTAGCTCATGGATAACCTGCAATATAAACATCATCATTAGCTTCAGGAGAACCAAAATTGACAATTTGTTCTCCTTTTCCATAATGGTTATTTATATAATCTAATTCATTTTTTAATTCATTAGTGCCTTTAGTATTACCACCAATATTTACAAGATTACTTGTATCATACAAATTTTGAAGATCAACTTTGATTGCACACATATCCATATATAAATCTTTTGTCTCTCCAGAATCATCATATGTTCCCAAATTTATGCTTATTGGATTTAACGTTTCTTCAGTAAAATTAATAATTGCTTGAACATAATCAAAATAACCACTTGAATATGGGTTAGAAGAATCAGGATTACCAAGAACCGCTAACATATGAAGTTTAGTTGAAGTATTATATTCATCCATAATATTTTTAATTCCAACTCAAACGTGATAATTGGTGATGAATTCATAGCAATGATCACTATCTGTTAATCTTTTATAAAATCACATTGTTCCTGAAGATGCTGCACTTAACATTGCATTACCAGAAGAAATATCAATTCCAATAGCACCTACAGATAAAGTTCTTTGAGCAATGTAATCATAATAATCTAAAGAAGACAATTTACCATCGTTTATGGTGTCTATACAGAAAGTTAGAAAAGAAGAAACAGTAGAATCGTTTTTTGCAGTTGCACACAATTTAAATTCGTATGTACCATAAGTTCCAATCTTGCTTCATTGAATTTTATTATTAACAATTGAAACCTTCCCTGATGTTTCATCATCTTTTATAGATCACTCAACATTTTGATCACATTCTTCCGGATAAACAGAAGCACTTAATGTTCAATTTAGCGTATGTGTTTCTTCGTCTTTATCACAATAAATAGTAGTATTTTTGTTGTAGTTTATTGCAACATATTCTTGATGAATGGCACCCGATCTTGTATTAATCCAAAATTTTCTTGTACTAGAAATAGATTGATCTTCTTGGGAACTTGCATGTAATTCAAAAGAATAAATACCTTCTGTACCTATTGGTTTTCAGGTTATTTTGTTGCCAACAATTTCAACTTTATTAGTTTCATCGTTTATGATTGATCAATTTATACCTTGGTCTGTAGCCAATGGGTAAATTGTTCCATTTAAAATTCAATCAATGGTGTAAGATTCGTCCTTATCTGAATATATTGTATCTTTGCCATAGTAATTTATTGAAAGATATTCTTGTTTATATTCAACAACAGAATTAGAACAATTTGATAATAATGAAGTCGGGACAAAAGTGCAAGCGACTACCAATAAAGTTTTAAACATTTTTTTAATTTTCATATTTATTCCTCGAAAAAAAAGATATCGGTAAAAAACCGATATCTTTATTATAAATTTTTAATAAAAGAAATTAAGCAATAATTTCAATTACGTTTCCAGCACCTACAGTTCTACCACCTTCACGAACTGAGAATTTAGAACCTTTTTCAACTGCAATTGGAGCGATTAATTCAACTGTTAATTCAGCGTTATCACCAGGCATTACCATTTCTACACCTTCTTTTAAAGTAATAGAACCTGTAACGTCAGTAGTTCTGAAATAGAATTGAGGTCTGTATCCATTGAAGAATGGAGTGTGACGACCACCTTCTTCTTTCTTTAAAGCATATACTTGAGCTTTAAATTTAGTATGAGGAGTAATTGAACCCGGTTTAGCTAATACTTGTCCACGTTCAACATCAGTCTTATCAACACCTCTTAATAAGATACCAGCATTATCACCAGCCATTGCTGAGTCTAATTGTTTTCTAAACATTTCAATACCAGTAACAACTGATTTCTTTGTAGGTCTTAAACCAACAATTTCAACTTCTTCGTTCATGTTTACTTGTCCTCTTTCAACACGACCTGTAACTACTGTACCACGACCAGTAATTGTGAAGATATCTTCGATTGGTAATAAGAATGGTTTATCAACATCTCTTTCTGGAGTTGGGATTCATTTATCAACAGCATCCATCAATTCTTGGATCTTTTGTTCTCATTCAGGTTTTCCTTGAAGAGCCATTAAAGCTGATCCACGAATAACTGGAGTGTTGTCTCCGTCAAATCCGTAAGAAGTTAATAAATCACGAATTTCCATTTCTACTAATTCTTGAATTTCTGGGTCAGTAACCATATCACACTTGTTAATGAATACAACGATACGAGGAACACCTACTTGTCTTGCTAATAAGATGTGTTCACGAGTTTGAGGCATTGCACCATCAGATGCAGCAACAACTAGGATACCACCATCCATTTGAGCAGCACCAGTAATCATGTTCTTAACATAGTCAGCGTGTCCTGGACAATCTACGTGTGCATAGTGACGAGCTTGTGTTTGGTATTCAACGTGTGCAGTGTTAATAGTAATACCACGAGCTTTTTCTTCTGGAGCACTATCAATTTGTGCATAGTCTCTAGCTTCAGCTAAGTTTTGCTTTGCTAAGTATGTACAGATAGCAGCTGTTAAAGTTGTTTTTCCGTGGTCAATGTGTCCGATAGTACCAATATTAACGTGTGGTTTACTTCTATCAAATTTTGCTTTTGCCATATTTTTTTCTCCTATATATATTTAATATGTTAGTTTATTATACAAAATATTACAAATAATAAATAAATATTTAGTTAGTTTTTAATTTTATAATCAAATCATTATGAATTGTATATTTTGCGACATAGTTTCTAAAAAGATACCAGCATATGTAATTGCTGAAAATGATAATGCATTGGCTTTTCTTGACATTAACCCAATAAGTGATGGGCATACAGTAATCATTAGTAAGAAACATTATGCTAACTTAAGAGAGTGCCCGGAAGAAGTCCTATCGGATATGATTAAATTAACAAAGATTGTAGCTAATAAGATTAGTGATTCAAAATTAAAGCCTTGAGGTTTTAATTATTTATCTAATGATCAAAAAATATCAGGTCAAGAAATAATGCATATCCATTTTCATGTAATTCCAAAATATGGAAAAAACGAAGGATTTACTTTTAAAATAGGAACTCATTATGTAGATGATGTTAAAAAAATTTACACAATA
The DNA here is from genome assembly GCA_949527715.1 of uncultured Mycoplasmatota bacterium. Classification (GTDB taxonomy): domain Bacteria; phylum Bacillota_I; class Bacilli_A; order Mycoplasmatales; family Mycoplasmoidaceae; genus Malacoplasma_A. Next base: position 17,074 of record CATEWF010000010.1, read on the forward strand.
TTAAATAAAAAATAATGAGTAAAAATAAGTTTCTCATTTATCAAGTTGATTCCAAATATTTAAAAAAACTACAAACATATTTGGGCGATTATAGGATTTATAGTAAATCATCACGTCCATATTTTGGTCCTATAAGAATGGATGGTTTTTTGTTATATATACCATTATCTTCTCAAGTAATGCATTCGAATGAAATTAAATTAATTAATCACGAATATGAACTTTTTATAAAAGATGAATTTGGAAAAGAAATAGGATTAATTGAATTTAGAAGAATGATTGTATCACCAATTAAAAACAAATACATTACAAGAAGAAAAGGACATATTAAACAAGCAGAGTGAAAATTTATAAATGCAGATGATAATTTCAATGAAATTACCACTAAAATTAATTCTGCTGTTGAATACTTATACAATTCGAGTCCAAAATTTCAAAAACTTGTTAATTGATGCAAACACCCCGAAAATGAGTTCCCATCTGAAAAGCAAGATTTATCTTGTTTTTATATCTTATTTTTGATTATTGTTTTCACTATCATTGGCATTGTGTGTGGCGTTGTGTTTAGTGCAAATTAAAACTATTTATTTCTTTATCTCTTCTCAATATTTTTCTAACTTTTGCTCATTAATAGAAAATTTAGAAGGTTTGTAATACTTTTTATTTCTTAGTTCTTTTGGTAAATAATCTTGTTTTACTCAAGCATTTTCAAAATCATGTGGGTATTTATATCCTGTTCTACCCAATTTACTTGCAGACTTATATGATTGATCTTTTATATGATTTGGAACAGAGTATGCTTTACCACTTTGAACATCTTGCAATGCTGTCATAATTGCCATGTATGCTGAATTTGATTTTTGAGACAAACAAATTTCAATAACAATTGTTGCAAAAATTTGTTTGCATTCTGGAAAACCAACTTCTTTTGCCGCATGCACTGCATTTACAACTCTAGAACACAATTGTGGGTTGGCCATACCAACATCTTCATAACAACAAGCAATTATTCTTCTACAAATTGATTCAATATCACCCGCTTGCAATAATCTAGCCAAATAATATATTGCTGCATCCGGATCACTACCTCTCATGGATTTGTGAAAAGCAGATTGAAGATCGTAATATTCATCACCATAATCAGCTGCTACAACGTATGATTGCTGCATAACTTCTTTAAGAAGTTTATCTGTAATTTTTTTGTCTTTATATAAGAAATTTAATACATCGATTATGTTGATTGCACTTCTAACATCTCCGTTTGTTTGAATGCATATTTTTTTAAGTATTTCATCAGGTAAAGTAATATCTAATTTATATCTTTTAAAAGTCTTTTTAAGACCATTAAAAGTTTCATCAACAGAAACTGGTTGTAATTCCAAAATTTGACATCTGCTTCTAATTGCAGGATTAATAACAAAATATGGATTTTCTGTTGTAGAAGCAAACATATAAATTGTTCCGTTTTCTAAATAAGGCAACAATATATCTTGTTTGTCTTTATTTAATCTATGAATTTCTTCAAGAATTACAACATATCATCCTTTTGATGTTTTTGCTGTTTCAATAATTTGAATTAGTTTTTCTTTTTTATCAATAGATGCATTAAACACTTGATAAGGAACGCCTAAATCATTTACTAATGCGTAACTTATTGAAGATTTACCGATTCCTGGATAACCATAAAAAATTAGAGAATAAAGAGTCTTGTTCTTAATCATTTGAGTTATTAATGAATCTTTATTCAACAAATGAGTTTGACCAATTATTTGATCAATTGATTTTGGTCTTAGTATATTCGAAAGTAATTTTTTCATTTAAAAATTATACGATGTCAAATACCTGATTAATAGTAATTTGCAAGCAATTAAAAACATCAAACAAAACTAAATAATTAATCATTCCCTAAATTTTGATAAAAACTATTTAGTTCAATTGATAATTTATAGTGTAATTCAGGTTTTCATAGGTTGTTTATTCAATGATTGTTTGATATTTCTCTGCCACTATTGGTGTTTGAAACTCAGAAAATATTTTACTTCCATATCGATCATCTTCAATATTTGTCAAACATATATCATTTTTTATTAATTCAGAATTAGAAAATATTATGTGGAGTCTTTGTTGCCCGCTACTATCTGGATATTTTACAAATAATATTGATTCCCCATAGTTAGAAAGTCTTATATTTCCCTCTCATGTATGTGTGTGGTAATCATTAAATGGTTTAATTTTATTAGATATCTTGATACTATCAATATTACCAAATGATTCTGTCTGCAAATTATATTTGTTATACATGTTGAAATTAAAAGAATTGCTTCTGGTTTTGTTTAAAGTTTTAAAATTAACAGTAAGATTAGGATTCAATTGTTGAGTAATTGTTAAAAACATATATGTTTGTGAATAATCTGTTGGTAATTGGGTTTGTATTATTATTCCCATCTCGACCAATTGTTTTAGAGTATAACATGTTGAATCGTCTCCTGAAACTCAATCTTTTAATTCATATAATCCATGAGAATCATAAGAAAAAGTTAGATATTGATATACATCATTATCCAAAGTAAGATTTAAATCTATTTTATTATCAGATCAATAATCTGGTACACCTTTTTGGTTTGATTTATCAAACATATTTGCAGATGCGCTATAAGAAGGATTTTGAAACATATTAAAAGATCCGACATATTGAGTATGTTCAATTTCTTTGTATTGAGTAATATTAATTTTAAAATTAATATTTGATTCACCAATAACTTTTGAACTGTTTTTTGGAATCAATTTACCTTCAACTAAAGGATGTGTAGAATCATAAGTATCATCAGTAGAAAGTAAAAGGTTAATTTCATAATCTTCATTCAAAATCGCTGATGGGCAAAGATTTGAAACGGCAGCTTGAATAATTGAAACAGGTTGTTGAAACATCTTATTGTTTAAATTACTTATACTAAGATTTTTAATTAATTCATTTGTTAATTTGTAATTTGTATCGCCAAGTGTAAAAATGTTAATAGCAATTGGTGATGAGATTAAAACATTTGAAAGATCGAATATAGATTCTATTGCTAATACATTAATAGTGAATGTGGAAGATGTTCCTGAAAAAAATGAAGAATTAATAGATGCAGATATTTTAACATTCAATTGCTTAACAGTTGAAAAATCTGTCTCAACAAAATCTAAAACAGAAATATCAAATTCTTCTTTATTAGACAATAAACTTATAGGAAACTCTTTTGCAAAAAAAGTAGTTAATAATTGGTTTAATATGTCGTCATATATTTTTTTTGTTTTTTCAAGAGACTTTACTTCAGTTTCAGAACATTGATCAACTTTAAATGCATAAAAATTGTAAGTGTTAAAAGAAGGCAAATTAATTATTACATCATTTAAATTGTATTTCTGCACACCATATTTAACCCAAAAATTTAAAATCTTAGAGTCTCTTAAATATATTGATGAGTTATTTGCTTCTATATTTATAGAAATACAAACAGTTTTAGAAAAATCAATGTAATTATCAAATGATGAATAATTTTGTATTGAAACAGAATAATCATAATCTTCAGAAATTTTTTTATCATCTCTCTTAGGTCGATAATCAGTTTCAAGCAAATTTGATATTTTGTTTTCCAAAATTGTAGATAATTCAGAATTATCATTTAATAAATTTAATAGTCTTTCTTTTGGGACTCTATCAACCGTCTCTCCAGGAATTGAAAATAGTGAAAATATATTTTCTTGTTCTATAGATAATTGATTTAGACTCACAGAATAATTAACAGATTTTAATTCAATAAGCATTGCATTAGATACACTGGAATTTAAACCAATTGAACCATAAAATAAATGACCCAAATAAGATGTTATTTCAATTTTAAATAACATAGGTTTTGATAAATCATATTTATCTTTAATTTGAGTATTAGCTGGAATAACGTTGAAATTAAAATATGATAAATAAGGTGTATAATCTTGACCGCTTACCGAATATGCAAATGGTGTATATTTAGTTTCCAATAATGCTAAAAATTTATTACTTAGTCTATCATATATGTACTGTCTAATATAACTAGCTGGGACACTGTTAATGTTTACCCATGGAATAATTTCATTTGAATCATCTGTTTTTGTACTAGGAAACACATCATTCAATATGCTACGAAAATCATCCGAAATATTAGAAATATTAAATCTCTTTGAAATAAAAGTAGTTTTGATTTTACATCTTGCTTCGTCATAATTAAAAGTTAATAACGAATTTTGATTATCAGAATTTGTATTAACCTTGGTATACATCGATATATCACATGTAATTGAAGAATCCTCTAAATTATAGGAATCAATTTTTAACTCTATTTTTTTTGAAATATCAATAGATATATCATCTTCTCTTAAACAAGGAAAAATTTTCCTATAGCAACTGACACATGATGTTTCAAAAACTTTATTTTTATCAGTTGAAATTGAAGATAGAAAATTATTTTTAAGCATCTCTTCATTAACTCACGTTTGAGAATTGTTGTTATATAGTTCTAAATTTAATGCTGTGTAAAAACAAAATAATTCAGATGGGTAGTCATCTGAAAAATTTTCATCTGTATAAATGTATTGTTTATTGGTGGCGCAAACATTAATTTTAAATGAAAATTCACCAAAATATTTTGAACAATTTGACTTAACATATATTTCACATTGATTAAATGTTTTTTTGTATGAATCAAAAGAATAATCAATATATTCCTCTTTACCATCTTGATGTCTGGTGTTTTTGGCAGAATTAGATATGTTGATGTCTTTAAAAGAAAAATTATTATCAATTTTTTTAATGTTATCAGAAATGATTTTTTGAACATAATTGTCTTTGTTTATTTGTAAAATTTCTGACATTGTGACTTCTGAAGGATCATATGCATTAAAAATTGCGAAATTATTTTCGGAAACACTTTCAGATTCAGGAATTACTATATTTGATAAATTAATGTTTGTTGAATTACCACATGATGCTAAAAGAGAACAACTAATAAATAGTGGTGTAAAACTTAAAATAGCAAAAATCTTTTTTAAACTGTTTTTTTTAAAACTACATGCCATAGATTTATTTAATATTTATTATTTGTATTTATAAATTATAATACCTAAACTATTGTTATAAAAATCATAAAGAGTTTTATAGATATGTTAATTTTATCCTGCTTACATAAATCTATTATATCTATTAAAATTTATCATTATTAGCTGCTTTTAAATAAATTAAATATAATACATATGTAAAAAATCATTAATATGAGAAAAATAGTTAAAAAATTTTGCTTAATTAGTCTTTTTATAGCTTGTTCTACAGCAAATTTTATATGTTTAACTTCTTGTAAGAATGCTGGTGATGATTTTACAAAAAAATTAGCAGTCGAATTTGAAGAAAATTCGGATGAAGGTACAGATTTTACATTAGATGCAAGTGGTTCTGATTCTTATACTACTCTTGGCCATTTCGTTGTAACATATGGTGGTAAACAAATTATAAATAATGATGATTTAACTTTTGAATTTGTATGCGATGATAAAGATTTCGATAGTAGCATTTATGATATCAAGAATAGTGTTAGTGTAAATTATGCACAAAATATAGTTTTTCAAAATAATGCAACTGAATGTTTTTCAAATGTAACATTTTCTGTTAATGTATGGTACCATTTACATAGTGATGATGTACAATATGTACATTATTGTGATAAAAACTTTACAATTTCATCAGAAGATTTTAGTATAGTTTGAAAAAACTCTAATTTAGAAGATTTAAATTTCTCTCTTGATGACACAACTAAACCATACATTTCTGTTGGATATTTTATTCCATATTTTAATGGTGAAGTTGTTGATCCGAACAGTGTCGAATTTAGTGTAGTATATGATGAAAAAGATTTAGAATTGTACCATTTAGATGAAATAGAAGTTATTCCTTTAGAAAATAATGAATGTCATATAAAATTACCTGCACCATCTATTGAAACAGAATGTTCTTTTAAATTAAATTTTTCTATTCATGCAGAATATACATCTCAACAAGGTAAGAAGTATGTATCTAATTATGATGGCTTTCAAGTTACAAAAAAAATGGCATTACCGATAGATGCTTTTAGGATAGAAATTAATCAATTTAATAAAAAAATTTTATATGGTATGAGTGATGATTATATAAACAATCATGATAAATATAAACAATATGATTCTATCATTATTCCAAATGACATTGATGAAATTGAAACTGGGGCATTTGCTCAATCTAGTCTAAATTCAAACATCAAATATATTTCTTTTGAAAAAGACTCTAAAATTTCAGTAATTCCATATAATTTTATTTATGAAAATAATTCAATTACAGATATTGATTTTAAAAACGCTACACAACTAGAAAGTATTCAAAATGAAGCTTTTTGTAATGCTTCTGCACTTAAAAATGTTGATTTTTCAAATTGTATAAATCTTGCGGAAATTCATGATAGTGCCTTTGCTCATAGTTCATTAGAAAGTATCGATCTATCTAGTTGTTCAAATATTAAATTTTATTCATTTGCTTTTTATAAATGTTTAAATCTTGTGGAATTGATTTTACCAAGTCATGTTGTAGAAATCGATTCATATGCATTTTCAGACTGCATAGGTTTAAGATTAATAATCTGAAATCAAAATGATACAACTTATACAAACACCAATATAGGTTCTAATGCGTTTTTAAATATTTATTCTGATCCGAATGAATATGGTGTATTAAAAAGTTCAAATCTAACCATTTCTTCTAACATTCTTTCTTGACTACAAGGGAAAGACGGAACTGGTGTTAAAGGTAATTTTCCTATTGATAATTGAAAATCATCAAATTAATTTATATTTAAACTTTTATAAATTATATAAGTACAAATAAAATATTATTTTGGTTTGTGAGTAGTTTTACATCAAATATATCGATTATGTAAAATACAAAAATTTATTAACAGATTTTAAAATCATTTTATGCACTATTAGATAGAATTAAGATTCTACTAATGTTTTAAAGGTTTTAAAAACATCTTCATCATTTTTTAAAAATATTTTAAATTATTAAAAATTAACTTTATAACTCATACATGTCTTCAAAATAATCTAAGGCACTTTGCATTGCCATAGTGATCAATGCCAAAAATACTGCAGATCCAATAATTATTGCAGAATTTTCAAAGAAATATCTATCAAGTCCAAATTCATATGAAATTTTAGAAGGGTGAAAATCCGTAATAATTCTACATTTTGCTGGTTCATATTTAGCTTTAAATGCATTTACCATTTTTTCTCCATATGGTTTTAATTGAACAAGTTTTTCTTGATGAGTTAGATTTTCGTTATTAATAATATTTTTAATACTTTCTAAATCTTGTTTATTAGCGTATTTTTCAACAACTTGAATTTCATTTTGTCGAAGAGTAACTATTTTGGCAAAAGTTTTTTTAATTGATGTCTTAAAAGTTTTTTTAAATGTGGCAACTTTAGTTCTAGCAGCAGATTGAATATCTATAGCTTTAGCAGCATTCCTTTCCATATAAATTTTTTGTGTTCTATCAAGTGTGTTCTCTCCAACTAATTGCTCAAATGTTTCTGAACATGTCGCGTTATGAAGAAAATCTTTAGAGTAATCATAACCATCAGCATAAAAGTGCTCTCTTATGTATTGAGTTGATGCATCATCCATTATTTGTTTTGTAAAATTATTATTCTTTTCAGCATATCTTAAACCCACTATTGGAGCATCAAAAATTGCATAAGGTGTTGAACAGGCTAATTGAAGTTGCATTAATTCTTTATCAGCATCAGACATCTTAGAAAGAATATCACCTAATTTATCAATAGATTCCATAGCAAAATTACTTAAATCTTCCGCAATCAAACTAAATTGTTGACCATTTAAAATTCTGTTTGTAGCTTGTAATAATGCCTTTTCATCAGTAATACCAGATTCCATAAAACAACTCCTAATATAATTACTAAAACTAAATCTTACATTATATTTAAGCTGTTGCTTACACATATTTTTAAAATTTTCTATAAATAATGAATCACTAAAGCAGTTTTCACCTCTCATTAAATAACTGCCAGCCATTGACTCAATTTTTCATTGCATACCAGAAAATATTTTTGCATACACATTGTTAGTAAAAGCATCAACAAATAAATCAGCGGTAGGTAAATTCATATGATAAATACTTAGATAATAGTTGGATGTACCTTGTGCAACATATCGAATTTGTTCAAGTGTAAGCGGAGAATCAATAAGATATTTTGTTAAAGAAGCTTCAATATTTTCAACAGAAAAGTTTGAACTTCATTCTTCTAATGTAATTAAAGTTGGCTTCAGATTAGAATCAAATCCACATTCATTTCAAATATATTTAACTGGTTCATGATGAAACTCTTGACTTAAACCTTGAAAAAATGCACCACTTACAGAATTACCTTTAATTAACTGGGTTGTCATAAGATCAAACCTATTAACTAAAGCATCTAATCTCGCAATTTTTGTGTTGAAATCAATTGCTTTATTAACCGAAAAAATTTGTGTCATATTATTCAATATTTCAACAAGTTTTGGTCATGAATTTTTAAGGTTCTCAACAAGATACGTAGATCATTTAAATTCGTTTTTTTCTAACTCTTCAAGAGATTCTTCTAAAGAATAAACTTTATATTTATCTTTTAATTCATTAAGTAGTGTTTCTGGATCCTTAATCGAGAAATCATATATGCTATCTTTAGAAGAAACAAGCATACCAAGTTCGTCCATCTTATTATGAGTATCTCTTTGAATTTGATAAAGATTAACATCGTTTGATCTAAAAAGTAGATCTAATTGTAAATAATCATCAGATTTAATGATTTCATCATATGCATCTTTTTGCTCATTATATGATTTGTTTATATTCTTATAACGTTCTTCTGCATTGTGTGCATTAAATAAATCATATGCACCAAGTCCAAGATCCAAAAAGAAAAACGCAGGACTAATGCAAGCTATATCTAATAACACATTGCAAACTTGTGAAAAATAATCAGCAACCATGTATGCAGTGTTACACTGAACTAAATCTTGTGCATTGTCAGAAGCTTCATCAATTGTATCTTTAGTTTGAGGATTATCTAAAAAATCGTGTATTTTTAATAAAGTTTGCAAATTTTCATCAAACGTACCAAGAGTAAGTTCTTGAATATATGCATCTTTTAAAGTCAAATCCGATTCCACTGATAAAGTAGTTTCAATGGTTTTTTCAGATTCACATATTATGTAAGTAGATGTGTCAGAGTTTGCACTAAAATCTAGCGTTGATTGTGAATCATAAAAAAGTATACTAAATTGAATTTTTCTCTG
>CATEWF010000011.1 GCA_949527715.1 uncultured Mycoplasmatota bacterium
TAATTGATAAAATCACATTTTAGTATTATTTTTATAATATAAATTAATTTAATATAAATGGCAAACAATTTATTAACAATATTTCAACGTCTTGGTAATACTATATCAGGCGATAACACGATGAATGTTAAACAGGCAGCCAATTCTAATTTTTATCAAATAAAACATAATGATATTATTGATACGGCAACCAATCCTGAAGAATATCGGATGAAATTGTTACAAGCAAAACAGCAAACTTTATTAGCGAAACAATGGAAAAAAGCCAATTATGATATTAATAATAAATCATTAACAGGCTTAAATGAATTACGTCTAATGTATCGTGATACAGAGTTAATGGATGGTTTTCCTGAAATCGGTACAGCATTAGATATATTTTCAGAGGAATCTTGTACTATATCTAACGAAGGATTTATGGTTAATGTAACATCAAAATCTGATAGAATTAAATCTATTTTAAATGATTTATTTACTAACAGATTATCTATTAATGTTATATTACCTATGATATGCCGTTCAATGTGTAAATATGGTAACACTTTTATGTTGTTAAACATAGATAAAGATAATGGTGTAATGGGTTGGAAACAATTACCTGTTTATGAAATGGAGCGTTATGAAAATGGTACTGAATACCCATATGTTTCTGCCCCAAATATAAATTTAAATAATGTTGATGAAAATAAAATCGAAGATACTAAATTTGTATGGGTTGGACAAAGTGAATATATACCTTATCGTAGTTGGCAAATTGCCCATTTTAGATTGCTTTATGATTCGCAATTTTTACCATATGGTACGAGTGTACTTCATAAAGCACGAAGACATTTTAGAATGTTATCTATGATGGAAGATATGATGTTGATTTATCGACTTGACCGTTCAATCGAAAGACGTATATTTAAAATTAATGTAGGTGCTATTGATGTTGAAGATGTTCCGTCTTATGTACAAGAAATTGCTAATAATTTTAAACGTACACCAATAATTGACCCTATGACTGGTCAAGTAGATTTACGTAAAAATATAATGTCTCAAATGGAAGATTTTTTTATTCCTGTAAGAGATGATAATACACCAAGTCCAATTGAAACTCTTCCTGCGGGTCAAAATTTGACTGCTATGGATGATATTAATTTTATTCAGAATAAAGTATTAACAGCTTTAAGAGTTCCAAAGGCATTTTTAAATTTTGAAGAAGCACAAGGTGATGGTAAAAATTTATCATTAATGGATGTTAGATTCACTAGAACAACAAACAGGATACAACAGGCATTAATAATGGAATTAAATAAAATTGCCATTATACACTTATTTTTACTTGGTTTTACTGATGAATTAACAGACTTCAATATCACAATGAATAATCCTTCTTCACAAGCCGAAATGTTGGAGTTGGAAAATCTCGCTAAAAAAATTACAACGGCAAAAGATGCCGTATCTGACCCAGGTAACGGAATACCTTTGACTTCAATGACATGGGCGTGGAAACATATAATGAAATGGTCTGATAAAGAAATTCAACGTAATCTGGAAGAAATTCGTCTTGAATCGGCATTAGCCGCAGAAATTGCTAAAACAAGTCAAATTATTAAACGTACTAAGATATTTGATCCAGTAGATAATATATATGGCGAAACAGGTGCCGAGTATAGTAATGGAAATCCAGAAGAAAACGGTGGTGGTGGTATGCCTAATGGTGGAGGTGGTGCTCCTATCGGTGGTGGTGATTTAGATTTTGGTGATGATATGGGAGAAAATGAAATGGAAGATGGTGTCGAAGGTGAAATGAATATGGAAGATAATACTATGGAAGATAATGCCGAAGGTCCTGAAAATGCTAACCAAGATGCTATACCACCAATGGGTGAAAGTGTTAATCATTCATCAGAACTTTTATATGAAAATATAATTAAACAATTAAATGAGTTGAAAGAAAATAAAAAAACAAAATATTACAATTCATTAAAAAATAAGTCCGAACATTATGCTGATATATTGTGTGAACGTTTAATTGGTAAAACCTTAAAAGAAGAAACTATTAATAAATCACCTTTTTCAGAAAAAATATTATTAATTAATGAAGATTTAACTAAAACAATAAATCAACTAGAAAAATATAATTTAGATAATTAAATTATATTTATAAATAAGTAAAAATAAAGTAAACTAATGGGAACAATTGATAATAAAAGTGATTATGAAAAGGCTTCAATCTTAATGAAATCGGCACTAAAAAAATATGCTGATAATGATTTCGAAGGTGGTGATAAAGATAGAGAAGAAGCCAACAGATTATATGATTTAGCAAGAATGTATACTAATAAGGATTTTAACAATCTTGCTTTATATGGCGAAAATAGAAATTTTGGTATCGTATATAATGTTTTTGAAAAAAACGTTGGTGGCATTTTAAAAGAGAATAAGAAACTAAATGTAATTACTGATTTTATACGTTTAATAAAAAGTAACAAAGTATTGTCAGAACAATTTAATGTTTATAATACTTTGTGCAATAAATTTATTGATAGTGATATTGATGAATATCTTAATGAAGCATTAACAGTAATACCAAAATTTACGAAACAAGAATTAATTGAAAATAATAGTAAGTTAATTGATGTGCTTCGTAAAAATAATATAAATGAATTTATTGATATTGATGAAAAAAAATTATCATTATATGAATCAATTGAATTTTTATTGCTAAATAAAAAAACGATTAATAATATTGAAACGTATAATGACCATAAAAAAATCATAAAGGAAAATATCAATAATAATGTAACAGATAAGGTTTCATTAACAGAAAATGATTATAACACAGAATTACAAAATATTATTGAAAAAAATATTTCTGAATTAAACGAAGATGAAATGCAATTGTTATCTGAATTATGTAATGAAAATAAAGAAACTGTTTTTAACCGTTATAAAGATGAAACATTACAATTTATTAGTGAACAAATAACAGGTGCTGAAAATCTTGAAGAAAAAATTGATTGGAATAATATAATGAATAAGATTAATTCTAAGAAATATAATGAAAATACTGTTTTAGAAGATATCACATCATTTATTAATATTCAAAATATTATTGAAGAGTAAATAAAAAATTTAAATTATTTTTTTTGTTAATAGATATTAAAAAAGTATATTTGTATTAATTGTATATTATATGAATAATAATGATAAAAGATATTTTATTAGAAAAAAATAATAATTTTGTTACGAAATATGGAACTACTTGCGAAACATTAAAACCTTCGGTTTTGTATTTACGGACAAAAGCCAAAATTACTCCATTTATTGAAAAACCAACATTTGAGAATGAAATCGAAAAGATAAAAAATGAATTTTTAGAATACATTGATAAGAATTTAAAAAAAAGCAATCAATTTGATAAGAATTATATTTTAAGTGTAGATATAAGTTCAAAAAGTGTTACATATGGTAAAGTATCGTTTTTAAGATACGATATATATTTAAAACCGAAAATAAGAAAAACAATAAATGATAATGAAAAACTATTTTTAAAATATTCAACAAAATTGGATAATAAATTATCTAAATTACTAAATAAAAGCGGTATCAAGTGTATTTGATATCGCTTTTTTATTTTACAAACATATTTATTTAATATAAGTTTTTTTAATTAAATATTAAATAAATAATAGTGATGAAATATAACATTGAACAATTAAATGAAATACGTAAAGGACAAATAGGTACTGGTTTATTAATTGAAAATGATGGTTATATTAATGGTAATAACGATACTATTAAACAAATTCGTGAAGATATAAATAATCCAAATCTAAAATTGTTTTGTCCAGAACATTTTGTTGTATCTGCTGTTTTTCAAAAATATGGAATTAAAAATGCGAATGGAAGAATATATCCTGAAAATGTATTAAAAAGAGAAGTAGAAAAGTATTTGAATGAAAGAGTTTCTAAACGTGCTTCTTTTGCAGCCCTCGACCATCCAACTTATACCACTTTATCTGGACATGATGTTGCCCATATAATAACTGATTTAAGATGGGAAGGTCATACTTTAATTGGGGAAACTGAAATTCATACATCACCTGGTTTTAGACATTATGGAGTTTGTTCTACTAGTGGTGATTTATTAGCAAATTTGTTAATTTCAAATTGTTTAGTAGGTGTTTCTTCAAGAGGTGTTGGTAGTGTTAAAACAATGCCTGGTGGTGTATTAATGGTTGACGAAGATTTTGAATTACTTACATTTGATGCAGTTCTTGAACCTAGTACTCCAAACGCTTATATTCGTAATACAGTAGATGAACTTAAACCTTTTATAGAAAACAAAAACGTAGAAAGTCCATTAATAAATGAAAAAATAAATAGAATTAACAAAATATTATGGTAAAAAACAAAATAATTCTAAAAGAGAACGAATTAAAAGCAATAATAAACGAAAGTATTAAAAAAATAATTTCTGAAGGTAGTACTGAAACAGAAATTTATCGTAAATGGCAAGAGATAATTGGATATCTTGGTAATGACTTTTTCGATGTAATATGGGAGTATTTAGATAGTAATACACTATCTGATTTAGTGAATGATACATATCAAGAAATTCAAAATGGTAATTATTAAAATAATTTATCAAAGAAATTTGAATTTTATAAAAATGTAACATATTTATAAATAAATATAATTATAAGACTATATTAATATGGCTAAAGTAGCAAAAAATATACGAAGTCAATACATTCAACAGTTGTTAGAGGATAAAAATAGTTTATCTAACAAGTTACAAGATGTAACTAAATCAACTCTTGAAAGTATTATTGGTGAAAATATTGAAAGTAAACTTAGAAAAATAATATCAGAAGGTGAATCTTTTACTGAGGATGAAGTCGATGACCCAGAAATAACCGACACAGATACTGAAAAAGATGTAACAGACGATGTAGTAGACACAGATACTGAAACAGTAGATGATACTGAAACGGAAACTGAGGAAGATACTACTGACATTGTTGATGGTTCGGAAGGCGCAGAAACTGACGCAGAAGATGATGACATATGGAAAGATCTTGAACAATACCAAGGAGAAGACGGTGAATACGACTTAACAGGAATGGACACAGATTCCGTTATTAAAGTAATGCAGGTTATGAAACCTACTGACGGTGTTCGTGTTGTTAAAAATAACGATGGTACTATTACTCTTAATGATGATGAAACTGAAAAAGAATATATCATTGATATTGATGGTACTGACGATACAGAAGATGTAGCCGATACAGATAATACAGAAGAAGTTTTTGATGGTGTCGAAGAAAGTAAAAAAACTGGATGTAATGAAGAAACCAACTTAGGTTATACTGATAATTTCCAGAATAAAACTGCAATGACAACACCACCAAATAATGAACCTGCTAATCCAAAAACTACTTATTCTATGGATGGTGGTGTACCAACAGGAACAGAAAAACGTTGGGCTAATCAGGGAGATAAATCTCCATATACAGAAAGCATTGACGAAGAATGTGAAGTTGAAATTGAGTTAGAAAAAGATGACGAAAAAGAAAAAGTCGATGAAACTATGACAACTCAAGAACAAGGTCCTTATAATAGAGGTACAGGTATGGTACATACAAATACAAATGATAAGGCAGCAAAAGGACGTAATGCACACGCAGGCGGTAAACAAATTTCTGGTACTGCTGATAACTCATACTCAAATGCACAGGTTGAAAGCATCATGCGTAAAGCAAATGCAATCTTTACTGAAAACAAAGAATTAAAAGCTTTAATTCCTCAAATGAAACAACAGATGATGGAATGTATTGTAATTAACAAAAGTATGGGTAACATGATGAAAATCGTTATGGAAAACAGCACTTCAGTAAATGAGAAGAAAGATATCCTTAAACGTTTTACTGGTGTAAAAACTATTGAAGAAAGTGATAACTTATATCAAGTAATTTCTGAAGAGTTAAAACGTGATGGTAAGAAAATGAATATGAATAATGTTAATAACGTTATTAATTCACAGTTATCAGAAAGTAAATCTGTAGTATCTGATACTCCTATGTATCAATCTGACGATTTAACAGATACGTTAAGTTTGATGAAAAGAATGGAAAAAATTAGATAAAAACATCATTTTCTGATTTTACGATATATTTATATAATATAATAATAAGAAAAAAGTAAAAATTAAAATATGCGTGAACTTTTAACAAGCGGTGCAGTCGGTAATATTGAACTTAATGCACAGAAAAAAATTAGAGAAAGCATACAGAACAGATGGGAACGTCTAGGACTTGTAGAAGGTCTTCAAGGACACATTAAAGAAACAGTTTCTACATTATATGAAAACCAGGCTAAACACTTGATTTATGAAGCAACTTCAGCCGATAACTCAGGTTCGTTTGAAACAGTTGTTTTCCCTCTTATCAGACGTGTATTTAGCAAGTTGCTTGCTAATGACATTGTATCTGTACAAGCAATGAACTTACCAATTGGTAAATTATTCTTTATTAAACCTGTTACTTCTGAAAGAGAATGGGATTATGCCGACCAGACAAAAATTACTGATGGTGATACAGGCAGACACGTTGGTTTAATGGGCTATCAGAGAAGAAATAGATTCTTTGACAAAGATGCAACTTTTGATGCAAATGACAAAACACGTAGATCATTTGAGGAATATGGACGTTATGCATTACCTGATGAGGTAGTTGAACCTGTACAGAACGATGCTAACACAACTGAACCTCAAGTTACTCGTTATATGAAGAAAACATTATATGATTTATTCTATAATGACTTCTTATTCGACAACTCAAAAGGTCGTGTAACTATTAAAGTAGGTACTGCTGATGTAGTTTCTATTGCACCTAACGGTGATTACGTTACAGCAACTATGGCAGATTATCCTGTAAATAGTGCAGATGGTTCTATCAGTAGCGTAATGCTTCAGGTTGGAGGTTTTTCTTCTTATAATGCAGGTCGTCTAACTGGTCCTGATGGTAATGAAATGGATAGCGAAGCATTCTTAGCTTCATTAAAAGTAATTGCCGTTGATGCTATCGGTGATGCTGCTGACGAAAAATATACAACTTTCAAAGCAGGTGAATCAATTCCTTTCAGAGTTGTAACACAGAAATATGGCGCACAGTTAGTTGATTATGGTGAAAATATTTGTGATGGTCAAGGTAAAATGTATATTGAACTTGATTTAACAAAACCTTGCAAAGAACAAGGAAAAACTATTAATGGTTATATCGGTATCGACCCAACTGTAGGACATGCACTTGATGCTAAAACAGCATTCCAGATTGCTTGGGCACAGTACGATTCACTTGAATTAGAAACTGAAATGGGTGAAGTTTCTTTCCAACTTACAGCAGAAACTGTTTCAGTAGAAGAAAGAAAACTTAGGGCAACTTGGTCACCTGAACTTGCACAAGACGTTTCAGCGTTCCAAAACATTGACGCAGAAGCAGAATTAACAGCAATTCTTTCTGAACAAATTGCAGCCGAAATTGACCGTGAAATCTTACGTGACTTACGTAAAGCCGCTCCTTGGCAGGCACGTTGGGACTACAATGGATGGCAACGTCTTGGTACAACTTCAACTGTGTACACACAGAAAGATTGGAATCAGACATTAATGACTAAGATTAATCAGATTTCAGCCCAAATCCAAAAATCTACACTTCGTGGTGGTGCTGACTTCATCGTAGTATCTGCTGAAATTTCAGCCGTATTAAACGACCTTGAATATTTCCACGTAACAGATGCTTCCGCTGAAAGCGACCAATATAATATGGGTATTGAAAAGATTGGTTCATTACAAGGACGTTATAAAGTAATTGTTGACCCATATGCGCCTCATTGGTCATTAATTATGGGACACCACGGTACTTCATTACTTGATACAGGTTATATCTATGCACCATATGTGCCAATGGCTTTAACACCAACAATGTATAATCCATTCAACTTTGCACCTGTAAAAGGTATCTGTACTCGTTATGCTAAGAAATTAGTTAATAACAAATACTATGGTGCTATCCGTGTTGATGGACTTGTATATTGGAATCCTAATGAACTTCGTTAATCAACGATTAAATTAAATATTAAAAGGAATGTAATTAAATTACATTCCTTTTTTTGTTAAAAAATCATAAAAAGCATTAATGTTTTGAAACATATTTTGTGGTTAATATATTTATCTGTATATTTGTAAAAATACATAGATATCTTTAATATGAAAAGAGAACAAAGACAGTTAAAATTTATTTTAAAAGCAAAAGAAATGCATAAAACCGAAAATTTAGATTATTCTGAAGTAGAATATTTAAATAATCGTACCCCAGTGAAAATAATTGACCACGATTTACGTCCAGATGGAACTGAATATGGTGAATTTTGGCAAACACCATCAAATCATTTAAAAGGTCAAACACATCCAGATAAAAAAGGCTTACGTATTTCTAAGACTAAAACATTTAATCAAGATGATATTATAAAACGTTTTAAAAAAGTTCATAAAAACGAAAATTTAGATTATTCTGAAGTAGACTATAAAGGGATGCATGTTAAAGTAAAAATTATCTCACATGATTTACGTCCAGATGGAACTGAATATGGTGAATTTTGGCAAACACCTGCTGTACATCTAAAAGGTTGTACACATCCTGAACTTGGTAAATTAAAACAGATTAAATCTCAATATTATACAACCGAGTCATTTATTGAAAAAGCAAAAATTGTAAATACAAATAGGCAATACGATTATAGTAAAGTTAATTATATTTCAAGTCAGACAAAAATTACCATAATTTGCAATGAATGTGATAAAAAAGGTAACATACACGGAGAATTCCAAATTAACCCAGATGCATTATTACAAGGTAAAGGTTGTCCGAAATGTGGTAATCATATGTCTGTTGCCGAAGATGAAATTATTTCATTTATTAATAATATTTCTGCTATAAAAGTCATTAAAAATGACCATACCGTATTGGATGGAAAAGAAATTGATATTTATATTCCTGAAAAGAAAATGGGATTTGAATATAATGGAATAAGATGGCATTCTGAACAATTCAATAAAGATAAGTTTTATCATCTTCGTAAAAAAGAATTGTGTGAGAAAAATGGTATTAAATTATTTCATATTTTTGAAGACGAATTTATTTTCCATAAAGATTGCTTATTTAATAAGATTAAAAGAATTATTGGTGTAACTGATGATATTGTTAAAATAGGAGCAAGAAAATGTATTATTAGACCAATATCTAATGAAGTTTCAAAGAGTTTTTTAAATAAAAATCATATACAAGGATATGCAAAAGCAACTATACATATTGGAGCATTTTATGAAGATGAAATTGTATCCGTTATTTCTTTCTTAAAAGAAGATAATGATAATTGGAATCTTGTACGCTCGGCAAGTCATAACAATTTTATAATACAAGGAATTACTTCAAAAATTATTAGTTATTTTGTTAAGAATAATAAGGTAAACCATATTAAAACTTTTCTTGATAGAAGATGGGAAATTGATAGAGAAAATAATGTTTATACGAAATCTGGATTTAAAATGGAAAGTATTCTTCAGCCAGATTATCGTTATACTAACGGTCATGGTAAAAGAGAACATAAATTTAATTTCAGAAAACAAATTCTCATTAAGAAATATCCTGAAGCAAATTTAACAATGGACATGACAGAAAAAGAAATGACAGAAAAACTTGGTTTTTATAGGATATGGGATTGTGGGTTGATTAAATATGTTTATACAAATCCTAACTATTTATTAAATGAATAATAATTATTTATCTGAAAACATAATTTGACGAAAATTATTATATAGTATATGAACAACCAAAATAAAATTAATTTTAATGTAATCATAGCTGGTAGCCGTAACTTTAGTGATTACAATATGATGAAAACAAAATTAGATATTATTTTATCAAATAAAAAAGAAACACATATAATTAATATAATATCAGGAAACGCTAACGGTGCAGATAAACTTGGAGAACGTTATGCTAATGAACATAATTATAATGTAATTATCAAACCAGCCAAATGGGATTTATATGGCAAAAGTGCAGGGTATAAACGAAATAGTGAAATGGCAGAAATTGCTGATGCGTTAGTAGCATTTTGGGATGGCTCATCAAAAGGGACAAAACATATGATAAATATTGCAAAAAATAAAAATTTATTAGTTAGAGTTATAGAATACAATAATGGGGGATAAATATCCCCCATTTCTTTTTACTCACCACTTTTAGCATTAATTCCATTATTAAATCCACTATTTAAAACGTTACCTTCAACTGAAGTATCTTTGATATTTTCTTCTTCATAAAATAAACATTCTCCAGCACTATTTTTAGGATTATCTTTAATTTCTTTTTCCATAATTACATATTTTCTTCAAATCTTTTTATTATTTCACATAAAAGTTTATCTCTAACAATATCTTCGTTGGTAAATACTGTCGTTGAAACTTCTGGTATACCATTAAGAATATCTGATGCAAATTTCAGACCTGATTTTTCGTTATTTTTACGTAAATCTTCACGATTAATTTGTTTAGTATCACCTGTACATATCATTTTACAAGTATCACCACCTTTACGAGTAAGTATTAATTTCATATCTTCTCTTGATAAATCTTCTGCTTCTTCTAATATACAAATACAATTTTCATATGTTTTGCCTTTAATAAAATTAATCAAATCAAATTGAATGAAATCTTTATCTATTAATTCTTTTGTTATTTCTTTTGCATTTGCATTACCAGAGTTTAATAAAATTTTTTCAATTGTATTAATACTATTTTGTTTATATGGTTCAATTTTATCATCTAATACACCTTTTAAAAAACCAATACGTAATTCTTTGGTGCTTTCGCATGTTGTTAAAAAAATAACAATTTTTTGATAATCATTATCAGTATCTTTTAACAAAGATAACGATTCGGCAATTGATAAATATGTTTTGCCTGTTCCTGCTGAACCAATACCAAAGCATATTTCTTTTTCTCTATTTTTAAGATTATTAATAAAATCTTTTTGCTTTTGGTTTTTACATTTTACGGCAATCTTGTACTTTGGTAATTTGATACTTTTGACACTATCATCTTCGATAGTTTGCTTTAATTGTTTACGACCCATTTTAATTAGATTTTTCAGTTATATCATTAATAATATCAAATTGTAACATTTCATAATTATTAATTATTTTTTCATTTCTACAAATTTTAATATCAATATAATAACGAGATGGTAACAAATCGTTAGTATTTATATAAAAATAATTTTCATTAAATCCTTTTTCAATTGGTGTCCAATTAATGACATCAATTTGACGTTCACCGTCTTTTGTATATAACCTATATAACAATCCATCCACAGAATATTTTTTATCAGAAGAATAAGGAATTTTACAATCGACATTTACTTTTCTAATATCACCTCTTTTCATTCTTTCATTATCAGATATACCATATAATGAAGGATAGATATCAACATTATTATCTAAATATACTTGAGATGGTATTCCGAATGAATAGTATTCTTCTGATAATTTTGTTACAAAGTTAAGTTCTACTTGTTTAAATTTTTTCCCATTATATACAATGTTATCCCATATATCATATAACATTGTATCAGTTTCATATTCTTCAGAAGATAAATTGACATCAACGTAATAAACCCCTTTTGTGGCTTGTTTTACTGCCATTTCAGAGCCATTAATTGTACAAGTAGGTAAATCATCAAGATTGACAGGTAAACTGCCTACTGAGGCATAGAAATACAATTTATTATCTTTGTCTAAATAAAAGTTAGTTCTATCATCTTCAATATATTCATCGTATGTTGTTTCAATATATGGTTCGTAAAAACTATTAGTATGCTGTGTAAAGAAACCGACATATTGAGATTTTTTAGTTTTGATATTTTCGTAATATGGGGCAAAAGCAATACCTATTCCGTAATTTGGGGTAACGTTAGATATAATTTTATTAAAAAAATCTGTTATATCTATTTCAATGTTTTCATTACCATATTCGAAATGTTGTTTGCCAATAATTAATTTAGAGATATTTCCTTTTTTTGAAGTAAATAAATCATATTCTTTAAATAAAGTATCAATATCATATATACCATCAGTATCCCATTTATGATAATTTTTATATTGATACCAATTAGAAGCATTTGTTGACACACTTCTATGGCTTTCTTCATATAAATCGTATACATAATCAAAACCTCTCCCATCATCCCATTGAGTTGGTATAATAAAAAATATCAAATCAAACGATATTGCTCTTTCTTTTGTGTCATTATATTCAGAAGTTAAACAAGGTTTATTAATGTACTTACTTGTAATAGAAGCACAATTTGTCATTTTTAAAGTATGATGTAATTTAGATATATCAGGATAAACTTTTTCATTAACCATATGAGCAATTTTAGTATGGTCAAAATACAGTAATCCTCTTGTAATCATTTTACCATAATTTAATTCCATTATAGGGTTTAAAGAAAGATTTACATTACTATCTTTTACAATCGTATTACATTTTTTTATATATGTTTTACTAACTATCATATATTAATAATTTGTTTATTTATAAATAGTATTTTCTTAATTAAAAACAAAAAATCCTCTATTAAATAGAGGATTTATATTTGCATTAATTAATGCGTATAGATTGTGATAACATATTTTCCAAAGGTGTTTCCAAAACTTTTAATTGTGGAGTTGTAAATGAAGGAGGATCCATTGGGAAAGAATGTGTATGAGTTCTTATTACATTTATTAATTTTTTTAAGAATTCAATTAATTCATCACCATATACCATTTGATGTGCTTCATCTAAAATTCGTAATTGTTCTTCATCTGTTATTAGGTCTTTTCTATCATTTAGATTAAAATGATTCTTAGAATTATGACTTAATAAATTAATCCTATCAGCAACAATGTTAATAACACTTGCAAAATCGTTATTCTTTTTATCTTTCATTTTTTTATAACGCATTTGTATATATGACAAATCTTCACGATTAAATAATAACGTATTTTTTGCTTCACCTGATGGATATTTTTTAAAGCCACAACGCAGTCTTAATTCATTATTTTTTAAAACTAAATCTGTGTTTTGTCTTCCTTGAATAGCAATATCTTCTCTATCAGGTATAGACCCATCATTTTCTGGATTCATTTCTGGTTTAGGTAATGGTGTTGATGGTCCATTTCCATTAAACAAACATCTTGACTGAAAATAAAATGGGTCTTGATTTAACATATATTGTTGTGATATAACAGGACCAATAAAAAATCTATTACTTTTAGATTGATTTAAAGTAGATAGAAATACTAACACACATTCGCCTACTTTTGGATTAACATGTAGGTGTTTAGGTAATAATGGAAAACAATATGGCAAATCATCAGTAGTTTTATAATCAGCATCTTCTGGTTGCAACCTTACTTTTATTCGTAAACCAGCATTATCATCATAAACTGATAATACTTCACAAAATCTAATTAATACAGGATTTATATTATTCATATTTGACCACCTCTTTTATTAATAATTTTTTTAATTTCTATTGCTTGATTTGATAATTCAACCATAGTTAAATAATTCTCTTTAAGAGATTGTTGAGCAATTTCAAATTTTTCAGTAAGTTCTTTATATTTTTCCTTTAATTCACTGAGTGTTAATAATTCTATATTATCCATAAATTTTTAATTTAACATTTATTCAATTAATCCTAATGCTTGTGAAACAACAGTATTAGTTGATACAACAACGACAGGTCCACCTGCGTTTGCACCATTACCTGTTGTTATTACGCTACCAGGCTCTATTACAGTTGTAACTCTTGCATTGTCTTTAATTTCTTTAATAGTTTCTTCACACATTATCCTAACAAACTGATTTATTTTGTTAGGTGAACCATCAGGATTACTACCTGTTTCAATACCAGCTTCTGGTAATCTTCTAATAATTGCTGTTGTTAAAGCAATCGCACTCAAGCCTGGTCTTGATTTTAATTCACATAATAACAATAAAGGAGGTATAAATTTTAATGCAGGTCTTACACTACTAAAGGCTTTCTCAATCCCGTTTGATATACTTTCTATCCAACTCATATTTGCTTAAATTAATTTATTAACAATTATTATTCTTCGGTTCTGTTAATTCTTCGCTAATAATATCAGCGTGGTCAACATTGTCAACATCGAAATCAAGTCTTGTTCCTTTACGTTTGAAACAATCAATAATTTTTCTAATTAATCTGGTATAATACTGTGCTTGTTCAATACCGATTTTAACTGCAATCTCAGTTGCAATATTACCTAATATCTTCATTAACTCATTAACTAAATATTCTAGTAATTGGTCTCTAATTGACCTTATTAATGAAACTATTAATTGTTTAAATTGACCTATAAAACCTTCTAAATTAAAATTAGTATCTCTACCTAATATTTCAAGATTTATTAATATTAACAGATATACTTTTGGAGAAAGAACTGAACTTGCAATAACATAAGCCAAATTATTCATTAAATTTTCAATAAAATTCATTTGAACACCGAAATTTAATTTTTCAGTTTCTTCATAATTTGGTGTAGATAATGTTTTACTTATTTCTGTTAGGGCATGTTCTATTACCGTTGTATTACCAGAACGAATTGCATCTTCATTAATTTCATTTAAAGACTCTAAAATACTTTCAGCATCAATAGTAAAATCCATATTTTGTTCACCATTAATAGAAAATAGTTTAGACTTATTCAATTCTGCTTTTTCCAACATTGCATTATAATCCTCGTTGCTAAAAGTAAAAAAGCAATCATCTACAACACTATCATCAGTTTCAACAACCATTTGAACCATTTTCTTTATTTCATTTTTGATAAGTTGTTGCTTGTATGTTAAATCCAAGTTTATAGTTAATAACCCCATCAGACTATCTAATAATTGTGCAGCAACTACTTTAGAATCAAATAGTCTTAATGACATTACATAATCGGTATTAAATTCTGCTAATGTATGTTTATAGTAATAATTTTCTTTAATGCTTCGATAATTATCTTTTTCTAATTTTGTATGGATTTGTCTTAATTTTTTAATGACTTCTTCTTTTTCTTTTTTTAAAGATTGTCCTTCTTTGTCTTTTTCAGTTAATTGTTTTTTTAAACCATTTATTTTAAGATTAAAATCCTGAATGTTTTCTTCATATTTTTCTTGTGTTATTTTATTTTTTTTACGTGCAAGTTTACAATCTTCTTTTTCTTTTTCGTAATATTTAATTTCATTTTCAATTTTTTCTATTTCATTTCTTAAAATAGAAAAATTGTTTGCGTTTTCTATAAAATTTTGTTGTGTTGCATTTATTTCAGTATCATTTTTTTCTTTAACATTTCCAATAAATACATGAAGGCAATTGGAATATGGAGTTTGAATACTCATTCCATTGCCTTCAGAATTTCTTAATCCTTGTACTCTTTCGTTAAATTCAAGAGTTACAATACCAGCATCCTTACGACACTTATTTTTTTCATTATTCCAATAAGTTTTACTTCCTTCAATATTGTTGCTTATGTTACCATTTTCATCCTTTTTTTGACCCCACACTTCTCTAAAAGATGCAATATTTTTCATATACCATATTAAACAATTAAAATCTCTTGTATATTTTAATTCATCTATTTGTTTTGGTATTAACTTTTTAACATATTTATTGGTAACTTCATCAAGTTCTTCATTTTCATTAAAGTTATCAAAATAATAGTATTTACCCACTTTTTCGTCTAATGGACTATATCTAAGAGTATCACTAATATCAATTTGTGGTAATTCAAAAACAATGCCATCTCTAAGAATATCTTCCGATATAAATGGGTTGATTGAACACGATAATATGTTTTTAATGTTTGATAATAATACACCCTTTACAGCAATTTCTACAGCAGGCAAGCCTGTCATAATAAATTTTGATAAAATGTTTATCAAAATATTATAACCTGCACTGCTTTTAAAACAATCCATTAAAAATGGGAACGGATTTGTTGAAGTATTAAATGATAATGCTGTATTAGTTGTTTCAATATTAGGATATTTGTTTAATATTGCTAACGCAGCATCAATAATAGCCAAGGCTTTACTTTTTTTTTGCTGTATATTTGCCATTTTATTAATTTAAACTATATTCTTCTTTATCTGTTGTTTTAACATTATTTTCATCTGTATCAGCATACATTGTTTTAAGAGTTTCTATATCACAACTAAAACCAGTATCTGCCATTACAGCAGAAACATTACCATTATATTTGTGAATTTCAGTCATTAGTTTTGCAATTTCTAATTTTCTACCAATGGCATTATCTTTGCTTTTAATATAATCATTAATTGCTTTTGCTATTTTTGATTTAGCATCAGCAATTTCATTATTCATATCAACAGACATCGTTAATTTATTCAATTGGTTTTGAATCTCAACAATATTTTTATCGGCTTCATTATATAACTCTTGTAAAAGTTCTTCTATTTTATCAAGTGAGTTTAATTTTAATTTATATCTTTTTTTAATTCCGTTACTGCTCATAATAAAAAATATATTATATAAAAATAATTATTCATTTATCATTTTTTGCTTAGTAAAGAAATAAAGATTTTTATATTTCTTCATACCGTCACGTATTTCTTTTGAATCAAGAAGGGTATATTCTTTTAAAAAGAAAAGTACCGATGTTTTATTGAATTTTTTATTTTCAAGACGTTTAAATATTTCTTCCCAATTCATTAACATTTCTAATAAAGCATAACCTATTTTCTGTTCATTTTCATTTAGACTATCAATATTTTCGACTGATAACATCATTTGTATTTCAGATATTGTCCTATCAATTAATTCATTATTAAATGTTATTTTATTACGTTCATCATTATCTACAATACGTGTATCTTTATCAGCAGTCGGATATAACATATCATATGATATTTGTTTATCTCGTTGCTTTTTATATTGATTTCGTTTAAACATTAAATAATTTTTACAGACAGTTCCACAATATGAATAAAGTTTATAACCTTTACTAGAATCAAAATTATTTATTTTTGTAATAAGGAAAGACAATGTGTCAAAAAAAGTTTCTTCAAAATCTTCAGTAGGAACAAACAAAGTATACCGTCTTATAATAGATTCGACCATTTTAGTAAAAGCAGGATATAATTTTTCTGCAAAAATTATATCCCTATAATGTTGGTCTGTTGATTTTACATAAGCCTCAAATGCTAATTCTTCTTCTTCACCAAAATAATATCCTTTCTTTTTACCTGAAGGTTTACGTCCTCTTTTTTTTGGCTGTTCAATTATGTTTTCATTTTCTATTGTCATTAAGTCTAACAAAAAATTACATTCTTATTTTAATTCTTCGGCTGAAGAAACAATAGGTGTTTTACATCTATCTTCCGTATAATGATATTCAGTTTTTGCAATATTAAACCATTGTTTGATTAGTTCATTTGTAAGAGTTTTAGAATAGTGGTCAGTAAGACTTCCTTCTCTATTTAACAAATGATAATAACCTTCTTTTGGAACAACAAATGCTTTTAATTTTTTATTCGTTAAACGTAACAAAAATTCAT
Organism: uncultured Mycoplasmatota bacterium; assembly: GCA_949527715.1. Lineage (GTDB taxonomy): Bacteria > Bacillota_I > Bacilli_A > Mycoplasmatales > Mycoplasmoidaceae > Malacoplasma_A. The sequence continues at coordinate 17,684 of CATEWF010000011.1, forward strand.
AATTAAAGGCAACCTCAATACTAGATTTTAATCCACCAATTCTTTTGAAATCATTTGTATTAAATACACCACCAGTTAAATTAAATCCTGTGTAGTTTTCCAAACAATCTGAATCAATAAATCCTAATTCATTCGAAAATTCATTTGCCCACACCAATTCATTGCAGAATTGATAAATATTTTGTGAATTTTCCATTTGTACATTTATTGGTAAAAATACACTTACATCTTCGTTTGTATAATGATATTCTTTTACCGAATTAAACCATGTTGGTGCATATTCATCATCGTATTCTAAAATTGAAAAATACTCGGTATCTACATATTGATTAACGGCAGTATTAATCTGAGAACAGAAGTCTGTTTTAACATTATTTATGCAATAATCTATTACAACATTACTGTCATTAAAATTTTTATTTGTTCTAATACTATCTAATGTATTGTTATCTCCAATAAGTTTAACACATAGATTATCTTCATAATTTTGTTGACATTGTTTAACACTTTCCAATGCTTTATTTAATAATAAAATATCATTATCTGTATTCATTCCATGAACTGGAATTATAATGCTTATTCCATCAACCTTCTTTTCCATTTCCGTCAATATATTTATTTGTTATTTTGTTCGATAGTTTGCTGTACTTCAATAAAAGTATTCATTTGTTCATCTATAATGTTGTTAAATACTTTATCAATATTCTTATTCCATTCGTCTAATGTATAACGTTTATTTGTATTAGTCATATCATCTATCAACTGAGATGGAACACTGTTTTGCATCCACGATGCTATGGCTTTTGCCAATACGTCAGGAATATCATTTATATTATAGACCCATAATCCATTGTTTATAATTCCTTCATTATCTTCCATCCATTCTGGGACAGTTTCAGGAATTTTACCAATTACAATATTATCACAACGCATTGCTTCTAATGCAGAATAACCAAATGGTGTTTCTTTATCAACCCAAACTGTTATGATACCTTCTTTTAATAATTCAGCATATTTCTCATGTGGAAAATTTCTAATATCCCTAAAAGAGATAAATTTATACATAGGGTATTTCCAATAAAAAGGTTTTATAATTCGATTAATGTCTTTTTGTTCTTTTGAAACAATATTTACAACAAGTTTTTTAGGCATTATCGGTTTTCTAAATTCTTCTGAAATATGTGGTGATAACACATTAGTTTTCATATATGGGAAAACATTTTTTATCATTTCACTTTGTTTTTCTGATGTTGTAATTGCATCATATATACCATAATTTTTCCATTCAACACCAAGAGGTATAAATTCGGTTACATAATCATAATTTTGAAGTATGACATATCTTTTACATGGAATTTTATGTTTATATGTTTCAAACATTAAACTAGAAAATACTTCAGGTATAAATAAGAAATCTGATGGTGATACTGTCCATTCTTCAGTTGATATATTCATATGTGGTAAAGAAGCATATTCATTTCCAAGCCATTCTTTAACACCGACAAAAACACGTCTCATATCAATTTGTTCATCTTTTTTCTTTAATTTATAAATTTCGGCTTCAGTATATTCATCTTCTAATTGATATAGCATTTTAACATTATAACCTTTATCTTTTAATGTTTTAGCCATTTCATATATATAAGCAATGTTACCATTAGGTACATTTTTGCAATCAACTACGAAAAAGTAAAATGTAAATTTATTTTCCTTTAAGTCCTTTATTGATTGTTTAACACGTTCTAGTGCAACATCATTTTGTTTTTTACTATTATTCATACTTTTTATTTTTCTATGATTATTCCTTCATTTATTAATGTGTTAAAACTAAGTTTTTGTGAAAATGTTAACTCTCTTAAATCACTAACAGTTCCTTCAATGTTTAATAAGGGAGTTAAAATCATTTTTAAAAAATCGTATCTAATATTATTCATTGTTTCATTAAGAGTTGATTTTGTTTCAATTATCTCTTTTGAAGCAATGCCGTTAATATCAATTTCTTCTTCATCATTATCATCTGTTGTTGATAAAGGATAAACTTGTGTTAATGAAGTAAGAATATTTTTTTCATTTTGTGGAGTTTTAGTTACAATTTGCATTAGTCTGGTTATGTCGATAGCATAACATTTGTCTGCGATTTTTATCATTTTTCAGAATTTTCAATTAAATTTATTAATGTATTGTTTTCATCGTGTATAATATCACATAATGAATCAAATGTAAATTCAGTTAATGTTTCTGTATTTTTGTTATATGGTGTGTTTATTTTAAACACATGTTTTCCTTCTGGTTTATTGGCAATCAGATTAGGGTTAGCAGTTATTAACACATCGCATTTATCCCATATAGTATTACTGTCGATAGGGAAATAATATTCACGTACTCTCATTCCAATTCTTGACAAAAATGCTAGTGTTGATTGAATACTCAACCCCATCTCAAATGGACTAACAATCATTACTGTTGGAATTTTTTCCTCATCAAAATTCTTTAACGTATTTTGTGTCCATAAATTAAATTCAGAAGGTAATCTACGTTCCATTACATCGGCTCTACCAAATAATTCAAATGCACAATCTTCATACTTGAACTGATTGTATAATCCTGTATCAGTTTCTCCATTATTATCAATGAATGGGAATATATTTGTAAAATCATAGTCTGTTACGTCATCATATTCGATTTCAAATGAAGGGTCAACAACTTTTTGATAATATTTAATAAATTGTCGTGTATAATCACGGATTACATCGTTTATATCAATTGCAATTACCATCTTATTACTATTATTGTTTTAATTAATTATTCACAATGAGCAAAAATTTCATTGTTGTTAGCATCATAAAAAGCAATTCTTGGATAAGAATACTCCAAGTTATATTTTAAACCACATTCACACTCATGAATACATTGTTTTTCGTGAGTAAATGGATTAAACATTGGTGGGTATTTATTAACTAATTCTTTACCACATTCAGGGCAGTAAGCGTGTTTGACCATTATTTTATCTATTGTAGTATGTTTAATACAGTTGGAAATTAATAAATCTTCTTCTTTAAAATTTTTAATCTTAACCATTGCTGCCTTATATTGGTTTTCCATATCTAAACTACTATTACGTAATTCATCTAATTTCTTCTTATATTCACCCATATCTTTTTTATCTATCTCTTTACACATTTCGATATTTTTTGAACCGATTTCATCCGCAAGTGACTTTGGTAAATCATAATTTTCATTTTTTTTATCGAATTCTAATTCTTTTCTGTAACGCTCTAAAATACTGTTATCACTCATTTTTATAATTGATTATTTATTTTATATTCTTCCATATTAAAGTATTTGAAACCTTGAAAACCTTTCATAGGTATTTTTTCGGTGAGGTAATGAAATGGACCACTTCTTTCTATAAATTTTCCTTTCCATTTTTTATTAGTTGTCGTACAATCAAATTCTTTTTCAGAAAATCCAACTATCTCCATCCATCCTTTGATTATACCATCATGAACAACATAACATTTATCCCCCTTTTTTATCCCTTTTGGAAAATTATGAACTTTAAAATTTAATACATTCTTATAATCTTTAACTTTTATCAATTCATTTTCATATTCTTCCCAATGTTCTTTTGAAGGAAGCGTAACAATTATTGAACGATTTTTATGTTCAATCTCTTCAAGTATATCCATTAAATTTAACACACCTTAATATTTTTTTAATTTTATTAAAAATAGTATTATTACGATATTTTTTTCAAATAATAAATTTTTCACTTTTCATTTCATTATTTTTCCAAAAACTATAATGAAACGATTTTGGTTCTAATATTATTAATGGTGATAAACAATCAGTTAAATATTTATCAGCCATTCCGTGTTTAAGATAAGCAATTGTTAAATGTGGGTTATAATTTTTATGTTCACTATATGTTTGAAACTTATTTTTTATTTTTTCATTAGTTTCATATAATTTGAATGATTGTGCCGAACATTTTAATACATCGAAATCATCGCATTCAAATTTGCTTATATCTGTTAATATAATTTTATATTCAGAAAGTTTATTTAAATATTTTTTTATTTCATCTAAATTGGTATCATTATCTAAACACGGAACTAAAGTAACATGAGTTTCTTTTTCCAACCCATATTCATCATCTTTAATATAAAGTTCATCTTTTTTAATTTTATTTTGTATATCTTTTATTAAAGATGGGGTTTCATAATCTATCATTAGAAACCCATACTTAATATCTTCATTATTCATCTTCTATTAATGATTTAAATAATTCGATTAGTTTTTTCTTTTTGTTAATATCTTTCTTATTAATATTATCTTTTTCTTCTGAACGTTTTATAACTTCTTTTATATGTGAACAATCCATTTTAGTTTCAATGAAATTTGAAAAAACCTTATCAGGTATCATTGCTTTATTATAAAGATTATCAACATAAACTTGCTCATCTATATTTTTCATAGACGAACTATCATTAATTTTTGTTTCTATATAATCAACACCAGTTGATTTAACATATTCATCCAATATACTCATTACACTTTTGTATTAAATTAAATTATTTTCTTTTAGATATTTTTTTAAACAGTTTTTACATAAAACAATTCCATATGTTTGTTGAGAAATCTGAGCATCCATATATTCAGTAGTAGATGAAGTTTCTTCATTTAATATTTCATCTATTTCTCGTGGTTTAGAGATACCCATATTATCCATACTTTCAGTATTATAATATATTTCTTTACCACAATGTTCACATTTATACATTTTTATTTCTGTATTACCGAAAATGTCTAATACTACATCTTTCTTAGTTTTTGTTTTATATTTTTCATCCATAGTTTTAGAATAAAACTTATCAGTTAAATCTAAACCATTAGCAACATTATGTGATTTAAAATGGATTATATAATGTCCATCATATTCGGTAATATTTTGAAAAATAATATTGTCAAATTCAAAATGTAATAAATCATTGATTTTGTATGCATGAGAACTAATAAAACTTACTTTACTAAAATCAATAACATCAGACTTCATTTTTTCGTCTTTTATTTTTTCAATTTCTCTAACGAAACCTTTTGATTTAATGTCTTTATCATTAGGATATTTGGATACATAAAAATCAAGTAATGAATGAGTATCATCAATTCTAAATACTGCTAATCTCTTTGTATATTCTTCTATCTTATAACGTGGAAAAAAATCTCTTTTTACTGATATCAAATATTTTGGCCCCTTTCCTCTACTTCCAACATATTCTAATGTTTCAGAAATACTTTCTTCGATTGCTTCATTTGGTTGAATTGTTATAATTTCTAAATTATTTTCATTTTCGTATGTAACAAATTTACTATCCTGTTTTTCTCGTCTAAATGCTAATGTTGGAGAGATGTATTCAAAATCTTTTGATTCTCTATCGACTTTATAAGTTCGATAACGAAGTTCTTCAACTTCTTGAGTTATTTCTCCATTCAATAGTGCTTTTGAAACTCTTTTATCATTAACTTCTTGAATTATGGCACAACCAGGTAAAGCCTCTGTTTTACCTTTAAGCATACTATCTTCGGTTGCTTTCATTCCCCAGAATAGACCATACCAAAAAGATTTTATTAAATAAAATATTTTTTTCATTCTACAATTTTTATAATACGATTATTTATTTCATTTAAAATTAATGAAAGTTTATTATTAGAATCACTATATCGTTTTGATAATACTTCGTTATAACTGTTATTTACTCCTTGTGATAATTTATATTTTACTGCCATATAATCTACATACTTTTGAGTAATGTTATATAAAGATTCTAATTCTTGTGTCGTTAGTTCTGTTAATTTTATTTTTTCAGTATTATTCTTCATAAAAAAAATTATTTATTTCAGTTGTATGAATACTCCATTGCTGTCTTCAGGCAC
>CATEWF010000012.1 GCA_949527715.1 uncultured Mycoplasmatota bacterium
ATTTTTTTGTCATATTTTTCCTCTCTCTAATTGCAATTATTATACTGTTTTTTTTAACAAAACTTTAAGATTGTAATGGTGATAAAAAGTTAATAATAAACTTTATCATTCATGAGGAACAAAATATAATGATTCATCAGAAAAACTAAATGTTGGTAAAGATACATAACTAGCACAAGCATACCCTTCAATATCTGTATTAGTATTGATATTAAATTTAATTTTTTCTTGGTGTGAAAAATCGTCATAAAAAAACTTAGGTATATAATCACCAGTAGAATCATCACGTTCAAATTTAAATTTTAACATTTCATATATAGTATCAGATCGAGGTGTAGAAGGATCAAAATTATCAATAGAAAATTTAGGAGTTATATAATTTGTACAGAAACTTTTTGGGCCGTATTCTTTACTAAGTGAACACGATTTTTCAGGATCAGTAGTGGAAATAGCGAAATCTTTTAAGTCAAAATGTTCAACTTCTTTAGACGTACCAGTACATTCACCATCCACATAATCTAAAAAATGAAAATTAACTGACCCATCAATTCTTATATTACAACTCATCTCAAAGAATTCACCAAAACATTTGCAAAACTCATCTTGTAACTCAAAAATATTTTCTAAAGAAAATATGTTAGCTGCTTTCTCAGGGTGAAGTTCAAAATATCTTCTAGTAGAATCAAGATTAAATTGAGAAATCTCAAAGTGTATATCGCTAACATTAATTTCATAATTTATTCTACCCTCTAAACTGTGATATTTACCAGAGATAAAATCATATGCATCTCTATGATAAATGGTTGATTGACCAGTAATTGTAGTTAAATTATCAGATTTCAAATTCAATGAATATTTTGTGATACAAGGACTACGATCTAATGTATCAGGGTTACGAGCACAACCTTGGTCATCCAAAAATAACAACAAACCCTTTTTACCATTATAAAAAGCAAAATCAGGATTGTATGGGTCGTTTGTCTCAGTGGGTATACACGTATTAGAATATCCTTGTGCTGATGAAAAATATCAATTAATATTAGTATTAACTGCCGCATTGAGAACAGGCACTCTTATTGAAATGTCAGTAACATGACCATGACTATCTTTAATATATGAAATTTCTGACGAACCAAAATCATCTTGCGGATAAAACAAAAGATTGTCTTTTTTAAGTGGGTCTTTATTTTTACTTAACCAAAATTGGATATCAGCAATAGATAAAGGATTGCCATCAAATCCTAAAAAAGTAAAACGACTTAGAGGAATAATTATATCTTTGTATGAATCGCCATCAAATATATCATAAGCTTTTGAATATTTAATTTTCTTACCAGATTCATCAACAAACTCTCGTCAATTTATATTTTCAGTATCAATTTTTATTTTATAAAAATTAGGAAACTCAAAATCTGTAGAATTAACAGGCTGTATAGGAACATTCTTATCAAACTGAATTTTATTTGATGTTTTTCCATACATTTCAAGAGTAGTACTATCTAAAGTAATTTCATTATTTTCACATGATAATTCATAATGTGCAGGAATTGTGTTATCTGCAGATAAAGGAATATATTCTAAATATATATCATCAAAAAAAGAATTTTTTGAAAAAGCAAAATTTATTGTTCCTTTATTGAAACTGCCAGGTATGCCAGTAATGGAACAAGAAGGAAAAGAGATTTCACAATTATCATTTATTATAGCATTAGATAATTCAACTTCAGATGTAAAAGAATGGGTTTCCCTAAAGTAAGGATCTGCAAGAGAAGAGTTTTGACAATTTAAAGTAACTTTACCTGAAATTTGCATTTTTACTAGACCTCTTTCTCAAGTATATGCTTTTTGTAAAAAAGAAAAATAAGGTTTTTTAGCAAATAAATTGTTATGTTTCAACAATTGAGATATAGACATTTTATTATTATTTTGTAATAATAGCTCATCTATATCTTGAGAATGATTGGCACTATACCCAAGATACGGAATAAATTTATCAATTGTATGAATTGATGTTAAAGAAACGCTTTCCACTGATAAATATCTTGTGGCAGCACCATATGATTGTGTCGAGGAATCATCAAAAGATGAAGTTTTATCATTAGATTGTCCTGAAATATCATACCCTTCTTGACTATCTGAAAGAGGAAAAATAGGTGATGCAAACAGAGCATTAGGAGGTAAATCTGAATATCCGTCATTTAAATTCAAAGTCGATGAAATGCTTGTTTTATCAAAATCATTAAGATTACTTTTCTTCGAAATTTTAAATGGATTATTTTTGACATCAGTTGTTGAGTCATTCTGATTTGTTGAAATTATATTAGTAACCGGAGCGCAAACTAGTGAAAACGTTGATGCAGCAAACAACACTTTTTTAATGTATTTTTTATTCATATTTTTTTCCTCTCTTTACATAACTATTATACTTTTTTTTCAACAATTTTTTAAATAAAATAATAATAAAAAAATCAATTAAATTTTTGATGAATTCCTATGAATCAATATTAAAATTAGTTGTTGAATGAAAACTATTAAACGAATTTACCAATGACACCATACAAATGTTACACTATCTATTAATAAATAAAGAAATTGATGAATTACTCAATTGATAAAAACAAAGAACATCAGAGGCTAATCAATAGAAATAAATAACTAGAATTAATTAGAATTAATAAACTTATAAAAAGAAAACTTCCTAAATAAACAAATTTTACAAATATGTCAACAAAAAATGAATAAAGTTATAGAGTGGAGAAACTTGAACAAATAATAAAGATTTTATGCAATTTATAGGTGATTATCCATCTTTAATGCATAGTTATTATTAATTAATAGCTAAGTTAGTTAAAAATATTCACATCTATTGGTTAACTATTTAATTCAGTTTATGTATTTTATTCAAAAAAACAATTAGTAGGAAGTAGAATATATCAATATGAATAAAAAATTAATTAAAACTATTGCAAGTATTACTTGTTGTTTAGGGATATTAACATCATTCCCGTTTGTTACTAGTTGCAACAGCCAAGAACCAAAAGAACAAGGGTTAACAATAACATATAGCAATTCATTGACTGGTAATTCCTACCAATTATCATTCGAAGCTGGCAGCATAACTGAGGACGGAGCAATAGGTCCATATGATCATTTATTTTCTGTAAAAGACAACAATAAAAACCCAATTAAAATTAATGATCTTAAATGAATCTTTTTTGATGCCTCTACTGGCAAAAAGATCAATTGATTGTCAATAAAAAAAGACTCTATCGATGAATATTCAGGAATACTTGTTTGTAATGCTACAAATTTACCTGTAACAACAAGTGAAATAACAAGACATTCAATACGTATACAAGCACAAAATTCTTCTTGTTATGGTAGACTTAATAACCCCTTAAGCATATCATTAACTCAACCAGAACTTACTTCAATTAATGTTTCAACTAATATAAAACAAATAGAAATTGATCCATTTTCACAGGGACAATATGAAAATTTATTAATTAATGCGGTTGCAATACCTTGACAAGCAAGTCATTCTTTTAATTGAACAATAAGAACCGGTAATGAACCAGCTCCTAATTGATTACATATCAATCCATTTAATAATGCTTATGAATTATCTTGAGATGCTACATCTGTAGCAAAAACATCTGGTGAGTATGAAGTTAAAATACATGCTTCATCTGGTACCATTTTTTCAAATGAAGTTAGTTTTTTATTAAAAGTTAAAACTGGTACTATAATTCCCGATTCTTATTTAGATATTGATGGTACTAATTGTTTAGGTGTTAGAGAGGATTTAACAGATGCAGAAATTACTTCACTTAAAAATGATGGATATGATGAAATCGAAATTCCTGATTTTGTTACAAGCATACCTTATGGAGCATTTTTGCTTGGTCGAACTTTTACAACTGAAAAATGAAATTTTGTTAAAAAATTATCATTTGAAAAAAACTCTGAATTAACCTCAATTGCTCAATTTGCTTTAAGTGGTGAAGAAAATAATCCACAACCATTTGAAATATATGATTTTTCAAATTGTGAAAAATTAACAACTATTGATAATTGTTTAAAGGATAACGTAATTTCTAAACTTTATCTTCCTGCATCAATAAATTCTATTAACAATCTTGCTTTTACACATACAAAAATTGAAGAAATTTGATTTACTGATATTCCAACTTCATATACAGAATGAGATACACAAGCATTTGGTAATATTGTAGATGATGGTCAAATTCACTACATTCATTTTATGAATGGTCAACCTCAGGGATACCAGGAGTTTATTAATTGCTTACACGAAAAATGTGGATTGTCAGATAAATGACAAATTGCTATTAATTAAAATAGAAAATTTCATTTTACCAAAATACAATTTTTAATAATTTAGCTTTATAAATTTTTTAATAAATAGTACTATATTTATTAACTTTTCTCTTGCATTAACTAAATTAACTATATTTTTAATGTTCATAGTACAGTTTCTTAATATATTAATTTTAAAATTAGTTTAAATCTAACTATCGACTTTTTTGTATTGTTAAAAAATTGATTATTGTTTTCTTATATCTTATAAATATTATTTATAATTTAAACTATTAATATGAAAAACATCGCAGTTTTTGTTTCTGGTGGTGGAACAAATTTACAAACAATTATAAACAATGCTAAGAAGTCTAAAAACTATAAAATTGCTTTAGTTATTTCCAATAAAGAAAAAGCTTATGGTTTGATAAGAGCTAAAAAAGCATACATTCCTAATTTGTATATTAGAAGCAAAGAAACTTCTAAAATTTTATCTGCATTATCAAAATATAAAATAGATTACATTGTGCTTGCTGGATATTTAGCGATAATAGATTCTAAAATTATTAAAAAATATCAAAACAAGATTTTAAATATCCATCCATCTTTAATTCCTTCTTTCTGTGGTCCAGGCATGTATGGAATCCATGTCCATGAAGCAGTAATTAAATCCGGCGTCAAAACAAGTGGTTGCACAACACACTTTGTGAATGAAAAAGTTGATGGTGGGGCAATAATTATGCAGAAAACAGTTCCTGTATATTATGAAGACACTCCAGAAATTCTTCAAAAAAGGATATTAAAGTATGAACATCAAATATTAGTTGAATCAATTAATTTATTGGTAAAAAACAAATTAAAAGTAATTAACGGAAGGACAAAAATATTAAAGTAATTATGAAAAAAAGAGCATTAATAAGTGTATTTAAAAAAGATAGGGTTGTAGAATTAGCAAAATTCTTAGTCTCTCAGGATGTTGAAGTCATTTCAACTGGAGGAACTTTTAAATATTTAAAAGAAAATGATGTGCCAGTGACAGAAATTAGTGAAATCACAAATTTCCCTGAAATGTTAGATGGTAGAGTAAAAACTTTACATCCGAATGTTCATGGTGGAATTCTTGCTATTAGAGACAACAAACAACACATGGATACAATCAATCAACACAATATCGGTTTAATTGATTATGTTATTGTTAATCTTTATCCGTTTTTTGAAAAAGTTAAAGAAAATTTATCTTTTGAACAAAAAGTCGAATTCATTGATATCGGCGGTCCAACTATGTTGAGATCTGCGGCTAAAAATTTTAAAGATGTAACTGTTATTTGTGATCCGGATGATTATCAATTAGTAATGAACGAAATCATCAACAAGGGATCAACTTCGATTGAAACAAGACAAATGTTAGCTTCTAAAGTATTCAACTTAACAACTGCATATGATGCAGCTATTTGTAACTTCTTATCAAAAGATGAATTCCCTAAATATCTTTCTGTTTCATATGTCAAGAAGCAACCTCTAAGATATGGCGAAAACCCTCATCAATCTGCTTGCTTCTACGAAGATACAGTAAGAAAAGGAGCAATGAATAGCTTTGAAATTCTTAATGGCAAGCAATTATCATATAACAATTTTAAAGATGTTGATATTGCTTGAAAATCAGTTTGTGAATTTGAACCAAACGAATGTGCATGTTGTGCTTTAAAACACAACACTCCATGTGGATTTGCTATTGGTTCATCTGTATATGATTCATATATGAAAGCTTACAATGTCGACTCTACTTCAATTTTCGGTGGTATTGTTGCATTTAATAATACCGTTACAGCAGATGTAGCTACTGAAATGTCAAAAATTTTCTTAGAAGTTATTTGTGCTCCTGATTATGAACCAGAAGCACTAGAAATTTTAAGAAAAAAGAAAAACTTAAGGGTTCTTAAATTTAATTCTAAACCAACAAACAACCATGCATACATTAGTGTTGATGGCGGTATTATGGTTCAAAGTGAAGACTTGAATTCAAAAGAAGAATATAAAGTTGTAACTAAAATAGCACCAACACAAGAACAAATGAAAGATTTAAAATTTGCTATGAAAGTAGTTAAATATGTAAAATCAAACGCTATTGTTGTAGCAAACAACGGAGTAGCTTGTGGCATAGGTGGTGGTCAAGTTAACAGAATTTGACCTACGCAAGATGCTTTAAGAAGAGGAGTAGGGGCTACTGTTTTAGCTTCTGATGCTTTCTTTCCATTTAGGGATGTAGTTGATACATGTGCTAAATATGGAATTAAAGCCATCATTCAACCTGGTGGTTCATTAAGGGATCAAGAATCTATTGATGCTGCTAACGAACACGGTATTGCAATGATTTTTACAGGAATAAGACATTTTAAACATTAGTTATGAAAATATTATTAATTGGATCAGGTGGTCGTGAACATGCATTAGCATGAAAGATGGCTCAAAATAAGAAAGTTACGAAAATATATGTCGCTCCAGGGAATGCCGGGACAGCTATTGAAAACAAATGTGAGAATGTATCTTTACATTCAAACAATGAATATGTTAAGTTTGCTAAAACTAATAAAATTGATTTAACTGTTGTTGGTCCTGAAGTTCCATTAGTTGATGGAGTGGTAGATTTATTTAAAAAGAATAAATTAAAAATCTTTGGACCAAACAAAAAAGCAGCTCAATTAGAAGGAAGTAAAGTTTTTGCAAAAAAATTTATGCAAAAACATAATATTCCTACAGCAAAGTTTGGTAGTTTTACAAATCCAAAATCTGCTATCAAATATTTAAAAGAAAAATGTGATTTTCCAATAGTTATTAAAGCTGATGGATTAGCTGCTGGTAAAGGTGTAGAAATTTGTCCTAATTTAAAATCAGCTATTAATTCTATAAATGAATTCATGGTTAAAAATATCTTTAAAACAGCAGGCAATAAAGTTGTTATTGAAGAATTCTTAGAAGGACCAGAAGCTTCTATCATTTGTATTACTGATGGTAATACTATATATCCTTTTATTTCTTCAAAAGATCATAAGCAAGTATTTGATAATGATAAAGGTCCTAACACTGGTGGAATGGGTGCAATATGTCCAAACCCTTTTGTGACTAAAGCAGTTTTAAATGCTTTTAGTAAACAAATAATGATTCCAACTTTACACGGTCTTAAAAAAGACAAAATTGATTTTATGGGTTTTATCTTTTTTGGAATAATGATCACTAAAAAAGGTCCTAAACTTCTTGAATACAATGTAAGAATGGGTGATCCAGAAACTGAATCTATTTTACCATTATTAAAAAATGATTTAGTTGATGTATTTTATAAAGCACTAAACAAAAAATTAAAGGATGTTAAATTGTCTTGAGAAAAGAAAGCATCAATTAATGTTGTTTTATGCTCTAAAGGTTATCCTAAAAAAGCTGAAACAGGAAAAATAATTACAATTAATAAATTAAAGAATTCTAAAATTTTCTTTGCAGGTACTAAACTTGAAAATAAAAAACTAATCACAAGTGGAGGAAGAGTTTTATCAGTTGTTTCTTCAGGAAAAACTTTATCTGAAGCAACAAAAAAAGTTTATGCTGATATCAAGAACATAAACTTTTCAGGAATGCATTATCGTAAAGATATTAATAAGTAATTTTTAAAAATATTTTTTAAACAATATTTGTATAATTCAAAAAACATATTGTTTTATTATGACCTCAAACAAAACACTAAAAACAAAAGGAATGGTGCAAAATGATGAATTTTTTACAAAACGTGAAGTTGTTTTAAAACAATGCTTACCATTAAAAAAAATCCTAAAAGGCAAAAAAATAATATGTCCTTGTGACACAAAAAATAGCGAATATTATAAGGTTTTGCATAACGAATGGAAATTGGATGTTGATTTAGCTCCACCTGGTGGAGGTTTGAAACATAATTTTTTCTCTGTTGATTATTCTAAATACGATTTTGTAATAACTAACATTCCATTCTCACTTGTCAATGATTTTTTCTCATTAATGATAAAAAATAAATGCAAATATTCGATACTATGTCCTTGGTTGTTCATAGGAAATAAATTTTTCTTAAAAAATATGCTTAATAGCTCTTTTTGATCTGCATCTTTTTCATCTGACTGAAAAAATACTACGAAAAAGGTTTGTTGTAGGTTCCATACAAATATAAAAGATATATATATATATACAAAACACAATAAAAAATTAACAGGAAAAATTAGTGATTTTGATAATGTAAAAATGAAATCTCCTATTGTTAGGACTGGTTTCCATTTTCAAGATTTTCAATGTAAACCAGAAGAATGAGAATTCCTTCAACAATATGCAAAACCCGGCGTAAGATCTGTCAGTTGTTACTATCTATATATTCCTAATGCTCCGTTTATAAAACAAAGAATTTGGCAATTGTCAGAATTACCGACTTTCATTAAATATCTAAAAAAATATGCCCCTTACATAAAAGATGTTATTTCTTTAACTACAAAAATGTGGAAAGAATGAAAGGAGCAAAATGATTAAACCAGAAGAAATTAATGAAATTATTTCATTAGTAACTGAATTTTGAAAAAACAAACTCGAATATACCACTGAATTTAAACAAATGCTTATTAACAAAGAATCAGGGCACTCTATTGCTGACTATGTTGATGCACAAACTTGTGAAAGATTAAAGCAAAAAAATAAAAAAATTAAATATGAAAGCAACAAGAGGAGTATGGGGGATTTCTGATTATCTGATGAAAATGACATTTATACACCTGTTAATATTAAATCCGGGACAGTTTCAAATGGTTCTCCTAATATTGTATCCATTAATAAATTAATCGAAAAGCTCTCTAATAACGAAATAGATTCATATTATTTGTTAATAATAAAATTTCCTAATCTAAATTCTGTCGATGTCTATTTTATTAACTTAATTGATTACTTGGAATTTACAAATTTTGATTCAGGGCCTGGTCAGCTAATGTTAAAAGAAAAAAAATTATATGATTTTTTAAAATCTGGATCAAGAAATGATGAACTAGATATAAAAACAGCATTAAATTTATTAATAGAAAAACAAGAAAAAGCATTACCTATATTACTTCAAAATAGACAAAATGATATTAATGAGCATAAAAAAATAATAAATAAATATGATCCGCTAAAAAAAATTAATCAAAAACGAATCAAATTGTTAGACAAACCAAAATATTAATTATTTTTTACATTGAGATTTTTTTCAGCAATCAGCTACAGCTTTTGCAACAGCTTTAGGTACAGTCATATCTAATGCTGATGGAAGGATGTAGTTTTTGTTTAATTGACTTGGTTTAACCAATTTAGCAATCGCCTTTGCTGCAGTAATTTTCATTTCATCTGTAATTTGTTTCGCACCCGCATCAAGAGCTCCTCTAAAAATACCCGGAAAAACCATAACATTGTTAATTTGGTTAGGAAAATCACTTCTTCCTGTTCCCATAACTTCAACTCTTGCTTTAAGAGCAACATCTGGCATAATTTCAGGAATAGGATTAGCCATAGCTAATACAATTGGTTTTTTATTCATCCCCTTAATCATTTCAGGTTTTAAAACATTTCCTGCAGATACACCAATAAAAATATCTGCTCCTTTTAGTGCATCAGTTAAAGTTCCTTTAATTTTTTTCTTATTAGTGATTTTTGCTAATTGTTTTTGATAAATATTTATTTTCTTATCATTTGGATTTAAGATTCCTGTTCTATTACAAAAGATAAGATTTCCAATACCCATTTTTAGTAACAATTTACCAATAGCCATACCAGCAGCACCAGGACCATTAATAACTGCAGTAACTTTATTCATATCTTTCTTAACAACCTTTAAAGCATTAATAATTGCCGCAGCAACAATAATTGCAGTACCATGTTGGTCGTCGTGGAAAATTGGGATATCACACATTGCTTTTAATTTATCTTCAATTTCGATACATCTTGGACTTGCAATATCTTCTAGGTTAATTCCACCAAATGAACCTGACAATAAATAAATAGTCTTTACAATATCATCAACACTTTTAGATTTTATGCATAGTGGAATTGCATTAACATTTGCAAACCTTTTAAATAGTGCACATTTGCCTTCCATTACCGGCATACCAGCTTCTGGACCAATATCACCTAGTCCTAATACTGCTGTACCATCTGTAACAACAGCAATTGTATTTTTTCTTCATGTTAAGTCATAAGACTTTCTAATATCTTTTTGAATAGCTAAACAAGGAGCAGCAACTCCTGGTGTATATGCTAAAGCAAGATCTTGTTTGTTTTCTATTGGTGCTTTACAAACAATATCTATTTTTCCTTTTCATTTTGCATGAAGCTCTAATGATTTTTTTCCGTAATCCATTTTTATTCTCCTTTATAAATTAAATCATCTTTTTAGGATCAACTACTTTAATAAACTCAACATCTGACATGTATCCCAAATGTCTGTTTGCTTCTCTTAATGTTACTTTATTTTTATATGCATATTTTGAAATGGCTGCGGCTTTTTCATACCCAATTGCATCTTTTAATTGAGTAACTAACATTAAAGAATTATTTACCAATTCAGCCATACGATCAGCATTAACTGTTATTCCTGAAACACAGTGAATGTTGAAACTATTAATCATGTCTGATAACAGTGTTACAGAAGTAATAAAGTCTTGAATTAAATAAGTTCCGAATGTGTTTAATTCAAAATTACCTTGAGATGCTAAAAATGCAATAGATGAATCATACCCAAATACATTAATGCACATCATTGCCATACCTTCACATTGTGTAGGATTTACCTTGCCTGGCATAATTGAACTTCCTGGTTCGTTTTGTGGAATATTAATTTCACCAAACCCAGATCTTGGACCAGAAGCTAAAAATCTTATATCTTGAGCAATTTTATATAAATCCATCGCTAATGCTTTAATTGCACCGTGTGCATAAGTTATTGTTCCCTTAGACCAAGAAGCATAATATTTATTACCAACAACTTTAAATTTTTTAGTGTTTAATATTCTATTAATTTCATTAATGCAATAATGGTCGTAGTTGTGTTTAGGTGCGGTACATCCTGAACCAATTGCTGTGCCTCCACAATTTAAGTAATATTGAGTTTCAATTGCTTGTTTAGCATTTTTTAAATCTGTTTCAATAGCAAATCTTCAACCACTAACTTCTTGACCAAAAGTCAAAGGAACAGCATCTTGAATATGCGTTCTTCCTAATTTAACAACATTTGCATATTTTTTTTCAAGTTTTTTAAAACTATTAATTAGTCCTTCAGCAGCAGGAACTAAATATTTATTAAAAACATAAATTGCTGTCATATTGGTTGATGATGTATATGAATCATTTGTTGATTGAGACATATTGGCATCATCATTAGGATGAATAATATTTTTCTTTGCAATTTGATTGGCACGATGAGCAATAACTTCATTAATGTTCATGTTTGTTTGTGTACCACTGCCAGCTTGAAAAGCTTTTGTAGGAAAGTGTTTGTCTAATTTACCTTCTCAAATTTCTTTACAAACTCTTGCAATTAAATCTGCTTTTTGTTTAGACATTTTTTTGCATTTGTAATTAGCAATGGCACATGCAGCTTTCAAAACAGCTAATTGATGAATTAAATCTAAACTTACTAATTCATGACCAATTTTGAAATTTTGTAAACTTCTTTGTGTTTGAGAACCTCATAACACATTACTAGGCACTTGCATTTGTCCTAATGAGTCTTTTTCAATTCTAAATTTTTTCTCTTTCATAATTTTTTATTATATTTCTATAAAATAATTTTATTTTTAACAAAATTAACACATTTTTGAAGGATCAACAATTTTGTTAAATTCTTTCTCTGTTAAATATCCAGATTTTATTGCTGCTTGTTTTAATGAAATTCCTTCTTTTACAGCAAGTTTAACAATTGTTGCTGCTTTGTCATAACCAATCTTTGTATTTAATGAAGTAGCAAGCATTAAACAATGATCTAAATTATTTTTAATTCTCTTATTGTTTGGTGTGATTCCAATAACACATTTTTTATTAAAAGAGTCCATACCATCAGCTAATAAGTTTACAGATTGATTGATATTGTATGCAATCATTGGCATAAATGTATTTAATTGAAAATTACCTTGAGTATTACCAATTGTAATTGCTAGATTATTAGCTATTACTTGAATACATAGCATCATCATACTTTCACATTGAGTAGGATTTACTTTTCCTGGCATGATTGAACTTCCCGGTTCATTTTGTGGAATAAATATTTCTCCAATGCCACAATTTGGGCCACAAGATAATCATCTAATATCATTAGCAATTTTATATAAATTTTCTGCAAGAATTTTTAAACAAGAATGAAAATATGAAACACTATCTTTTGAACTTAATCCATGGAATTTGTTTTTCATAGGATTAAATTTGATTCCTGAAATGGTTGATAAATGTTTGCAAACTAAAATATCAAAATTTTTTGGAGTATTTAAACCTGTTCCTACAGCTGTGCCACCTATTGGGATTCTAGTAATAAATTTCATAGAATCTTGAATCATTTCTTTTGCGTTTTCTAACATTGCAATATATGCAGAAAATTCTTGAGAAAGTTTAATTGGAGTGGCATCTTGCAAATGAGTTCTACCAACTTTGATTACTTTATCAAAATTTTTTGTAATTTTTTTAAATGAATTAATTAAAGCAGTTAACGACGGAATTAACTTATCCTTTGTTAAAATAGCACACATCAAATGAATTGCTGTTGGAAATGTATCATTAGAACTTTGAGACATGTTAACGTGATCATTTGGATGAACATTAATTTTTTTGTTAATTGTTAATGATCTATTTGAAATAACCTCATTAACATTCATGTTACTTTGTGTTCCACTTCCAGTTTGTCAAATAGATAATGGAAAGTTACCATCAAGTTTATTAGATAAAATTTCATCAACAACCTTACAAATTAAATTAGCTCTTGTTGAATCTAATTTCTTTAAATCTTTATTTGCTAAAGCACATGCTTTTTTTATCATGGCCAATGAACAAATTAATGTTTTTGGCATCTTTTCATCATTAATGGTAAAATTTTGTTTACTTCTTTGAGTTTGTGGTCCTCAGTATTTATCGCATGGTACTTCAATTTCACCAATTGAGTCCTTCATTATTCTTGTCTTTTTCATAATATATTTTGTATTTAAATAATTATATTATTTAAATACATCATAATTAATCAGAATAAAATTATTTAACTGATATTTATGGTCTTTAAATAATTTAATTATCATTTGGTTAAATTCTTGTTGTTGGTTGATGAAATTTAAAACAACTTTGTTAAAGTAATCTTGTTTTTGCCAACATTTATAACTTTTATTTTTCATAGTGTAGTAATACTAACAATAAAATGAAAAAATAGAAACACAAAAAAAGGTGTCTTTTTTGTCATAAAATTCAAAATTTTTATAATATTTCTTTTAAATATTTTGCTGTATATGAAATATCTTCTTTACTTGCAACTTGTTCAGGTGTTCCTGTTGCTATAATTTTTCCACCTGCCTCACCACCATCTGGTCCAATATCAATAATGTGATCAGCACATTTAATTAAATCTAAGTTGTGTTCTATAACAATAATGGTACTTCCTGCATCAACTATTCTATTTAAAACATTAATTAAATTTGCTATATCGTGAGTGTGTAAACCTGTTGTTGGTTCATCCAAAATAAGAATTGTATTCTTACCACTCTTTCTTTGTAAGAATTTAGCTAATTTAATTCTTTGGGCTTCACCACCTGATAATCTATCTGAAGGCGTGCCAAGTTTTAAATATCCCAAACCAACATCATTCATCAATTGAATCTTATGGTGAATATTTGGAATATTCTTAAAGAATTCTAATGCCTCCACTACAGACATATCAAGAACATCATAAATTGATTTGCCTTTGTATTTGATTTGAAGCGTTTCTTCATTGTATCTCTTACCATGACATTCATCACATGTAATATATACATCTGGTAAGAAGTGCATTTCAATTCTAATAACACCATCACCTCAACACTTTTCACATCTTCCTCCAGGAATATTAAATGAAAATCTTCCTTTTGTATATCCTCTTACCTTAGCTTCTGGTGTTGATGCAAATAATTCTCTTATATCATCAAACACACCAACATAAGTTGCCGGGTTACTTCTTGGAGTTCTACCAATTGGTTCCTGACTAACCATGATAAGTTTGTCAACGTCTTGAGCACCAACTAAGTTTTTAATTTTTGGCGCTTTAACAAAAGGATTAAATGCTAATCTTTGAATGTTCTTAGCTAGCGCTTCATTTATTAGCGAAGATTTCCCTGAGCCTGAAACTCCAGTAACAGCAATAAATTTTCCTAATGGTATAGTTACATCAACATTTTTAAGATTATTTATAGTTGCACCTTTTAAAATAATTTTTTTACCATTTCCCGATCTTCTTGTTTTAGGAACGGGAATAAATTTTTCACCTTTTAAATATTGACCAGTTAATGAATTTTTATTGGCCATAATTTCTCTTGGTGCGCCTTTAGCTATTACCTTGCCACCAAATTGTCCTGCACCAGGACCAACATCAATAATATAGTCAGATTCTAGCATTGTTTCAGTATCATGTTCTACAACCAGTAGTGTGTTGCCTAAATCTCTCATTTTTTTAAGAGTATTAATTAACATTCTATTGTCCTTTTGGTGCAATCCAATTGAAGGTTCATCTAATACATATAGAACACCAGTTAGTGAACTACCAATTTGAGTGGCTAATCTAATTCTTTGAGCTTCTCCACCTGATAAAGTTGCTGCACTTCTGCTTAATGTTAAATATCCTAAACCAACATTATCTAAAAATGTAAGACGGTCAATAATTTCTTTAAGTGCAAGTTTTGCAATTTTTTGTTGGTTTTCTGTTAATTTTAAATCAATAAAAAAATCAATTAATTTTTTTATTGACATTTCAGTTAAATCTATTATTGATTGTCCATTGATTTTTACACATAGTGCAGCTTGCGATAAACGTTGCCCCTTACATTCAGGACAAACTTTTTCAGACATATATTTTGAATAATATTGTCTCGCTTGTTCGCTCGATGTCTCTAAATGTCTACGTTTAACTAAAGATAGCACCCCTTCTGCATAATCGTATTTACTATAAACATTACCACCACTTGATTTAATAGTAATATCAATAGGTTCAGTTGAACCATACATAATAATATCCATTTCTTTTTTTGTGAATTGACATAATGGTTTTGTTTTAGAAATTTTGTAATGCTTTAGCAATTGATCAAATCTTAATCAATCCATTGATGTAGTATTAACAGTGTTTTTAAAATAATCCAATCCACCTTGATTGATATTTAACGAACGATCAATAATCATCTTATTTTCATCCGGTTCATAAGTAAAGCCCAATCCTTTACATTTAGGGCAAGCACCAACTGGAGAATTAAACGAAAATAGTCTTGGTTCTAATTCTGGAATATTAAAACCACAAATTTTACATGCATGAGATTTTGAGTATAATGTCTCTTTGTCGTTAACTAAAACTACAACTTTGTTTTCACCATATTTTAGAGCCGTTTCAACCGCTTCATTAATTCGTAATCTTGTATCAGTATCTTTGTTCCCAATAATACGATCAACAACTATATCAATGTAATGAAATTTATTTTTTTCTAAATTTATTTTTTCATCTAGCGAAATAATTTCGTTATCAATCCGTACTCTTAAAAACCCTTCAGAACGAATCTTGTCTAACTCATTTTTAAATGTACCTTTTTGCTTGTATGCAACTTGAGCTAAAATCTGCAATTTATCTCCTTCATTGAAAGATTGTTCAATTTTATCAACTATTTGTTTTAAGGTTAAAGTCTCTATTTTACCGTGACCATTAGGACAATATGGTTCACCAATTCTAGCAAATAAGACTCTTAAATAATCATATATTTCAGTAACCGTTCCAACAGTAGACCTTGGATTGTTTGATGTTGATTTTTGATCGATAGCAATTGCAGGAGATAATCCTTCGATTGAATCAACATCTGGTTTTTCATTACCACCTAAAAATTGACGAGCATAAGAAGACAGTGATTCTAAATATCTTCTTTGCCCCTCTGCATAAATGGTGTCAAATGCAAGAGAAGACTTTCCACTTCCTGATAATCCTGTAATAACTACAAATTTATTTTTGGGAATGTCAACATTAACGTTTTTTAAGTTGTTTTCTCTAGCACCGTGTACCGAAATGTAATTCAATGTTTTGTCGCTCATAGTAATAATATTTTACTACATAAAATAAAAACTAGGAATAGTGCCCTAGTCTTTTAAAATTTTGTAACTTTCAATACGTTTTTTTTCTTTATGCTTAATTTTATTTTTTAATTATTTTCCGTATCTTTCTTTAACGTTCTTATAAACACGTTTGTCTGTACGTTTTCCAGAAATAGCTGAAGAAGCTAATTTATTAACTTTCTTAGTTACATCTTTTGGAGATGAGAATGATCATACAATTATAGTTGAAATGATGTTTAATGCAAGAATTAACATAGCAATAATAATCATACAAATACCAAAGACAGACATTCCTGTACCTTTTCCAGAAACATCAATGTCACCTGCTCAATTAAAAAAATAATATTTATCTTTATCAATTGAGAATAGGTATGAAGAAACAATAAATAATACAAAATAAGCTAATCACAAGAATAACGTAATAGTAACAACAGCTTTTCGACCACCATTACCTTTATTAATCTTTTTTATTGTTTTGTAACGTTCTTCGTTTGAAATAAATGGCATGTAATTTTCTCCTTATTAATTTAATACCATTATTATATATCTAATACAAAATAATATTATTTTGTTTTTTTAGGATCAGTTGATAATTTTTTGGTTTGTTGTTTGTTATTTTTTGCTTTAAATTTGATTTTTTGCTTATTTAAAAAATCATAAACAAAATTTGCATTTTCATTTAAATAATTATCAAATTTATCTGAGTATTTAGAAAGTTTTACTAACACTTCTACTGTTGGCATAAGCATTTCTGATTTATAAGTTAGATCTTCAACTAAGTAATCTGTTTTTTTAGCAACAATTCCAATTTTTCTATAAGCAATAATTGCATATACTAAAGCAAATATCAATAAAATTAAAGCAATTATTCCTAAAACTATAAATGTTATTTGTATTTCTTTTGACATATTTTTTATTATATTAATAATATATCTTAATTATGGATTTTACTAAAGTAAAAAAAATAATCTCCAACGCAAAACATCTTGTTGTTTTTACAGGAGCTGGTATTTCAGTAGAAAGTGGTATTCCACCTTTTACTGGAAATGGAGGGCTATGAAACAAATATGATCCTAAATTTATAGAATTGTCATACTTTTTTGCTCATCCAGAAAATTCTTGAAAAGAAATAAATAAAATTTTCTATGAATATATGGGTAAATCTAAACCTAACTTTGCTCATACAGAGATAGGAAGATTATCTAAAGAAGGCGTTATTAAAGCTGTTGTTACTCAAAACATTGATAATTTGCATCAAGAAGGTGGAGCGTCAAATGTCATTGAATTTCATGGCACAACAAAAACTTTAATTTGCCCAAAATGTAAAAAACATTATCTAGTTACTAAAGAAATATTGAAGATCATTCCCCCTAAATGTAAAAATTGTGGTGAAGTATTAAAACCAAATTTTATTTTCTACGGTGAACAAATAGATCCTCAAATTCATGATAATGCTTTTGATACAATTGTTAAAGCAGATGTACTATTAATTATTGGAACATCTGGCCAAGTAATGCCAGCAAATAGTTTACCTTATCTTGCAAAGCAAGAAAACAAAGACATTAAAATTATTGAAGTTAATCCTGAAAAATCAACATTTACTGATGCGATAGTTGATTTATATTTCTCAATGAAAGCAACGGAATTTTTTAAAAAAATTAAATAGACTAAGTTGTTTCATAAAAGTTTTTTCTCTTCTGACAAACAGCATACCTTGCAAGGCAACCAGCATATATTGCTAGAATCGTAAATAGTATTATAGGTTGAACAAAACTTCAGGCAATACTTTTGGAAGCAACATTTACAATGTTTAAATTTGTAAATGTAACAATTGTTCCGTATATTATTGCAACAACAATGTCGACAAGAACATAAAACCTAGTGCCCCCACATAGAGGTTTTTTATTGTCTTTATATATCTTCCCTCACGTAAGTTTTTCGCTAGTTGCAAATCGATTTTGTGTGTCATAATATCCCATCATTCAACCAAAATTAATAAATATTTTATTAAAAAAAACCGTAATTCTATCGTGCTTTATGAAATGCATTGCAACTCATACAAAAGTGCATATTATAAAAGAAGGAATCCAATCTACAAAAAAATGAACTTTTAAAACGTATGTAGAGGTACATACCATAACTGTAAAAAAACACAATATTGTTGTTAATGTTCATTTTATTATTTTTGTTTTTGTAGAGTCGTTCTTATTTGTTTTGTCAATAAAATTGAAATCTATTACCGCATAAAGCAGGAGAATTTGACATACACAATGGTTACTTGGAAAAGATAAAAATGGAGAATGATTAGTACTTAACATTCACTTTTGAATATCGTTTCAAAAGCCGATTTTATCAATCATAACTTGATCAGCATAATCTAAAATCGGTTGGCAACTAACAGGAAACAACAAGGCAACAATTGAACAAATTATAAAAACAAAAATTTCTCTAGAAAGTAGTTTTGCATATCTTCTTGGACCATATATTAAATAGATAAATATTGGCAAAACTGTTCATGTAGGAACTGCAGTTAAATAAAAAATATTAAATCAAGGAATCAAAGGGATGTTGTAGTCGCAGGTTTCTAACGTAAATATTGGGTAACACCCAGAATTTAAATAGGCTTTCTGAACAGATGCAACTATAGAACATTGATAACATTCTATAGTAACAAAAATCACTGTCCAAATTAATCCGGCAAACAGACAGTGATGAAATTTTAATCAATTATTTTTTGCTTTAGGAAGCATTATTTTGCAAATAATACTTTGATTGAAGGACCCATTGTTGTAGATAAATAGATTTTTTGAATGTATTCACCTTTAACTGTTGATGGTCTTTTAGATTTAATGAAATCTAATAGAGTGTTGAAGTTTTCAACAACTTTTTCTGCGCCTGCAGATACTTTACCAATTGTCATATGAATGTTTCCATATGTATCAGTACGGTAATTCATTTTACCTTTTTTAAATTCTTTAACTGTATCCAATGGTTTAGGTGTAACAGTTCCTAATTTTGGGTTAGGCATTAAACCTTTTGGTCCTAAAATCTTACCTAACTTTGATAATTCTGGCATGAATTTTGGTGTAGTAATAATTACATCAAAATCTAATCAACCGTTTTTAATATCAGCAATTTTGTCGCTTCCACCAAAATAGTCAGCACCAGCTTCTTTTGCTTGAGCATCAGTAACATCACTACTAATTAATAAAACTCTTTTTGTTTTACCAAAATAGTGAGGTAAAGCAATTGTTCCTCTTAATTGTTGTTCAGCTTTGGTTGTATCAAGATTTAACTTAATAGCAACATCAATTGAAGAATCGAATTTAGTTGTTGAAGTTTTTTTAGCAATAGCTACCGCTTCTTCAATAGAATAAATTTTTTTAGTATCAAAAAGTGATTTAGCACTTTTATATTTTTTTCCAGGCATTATTTCTTACCTCCATTTTTTACAGGTGTTAAATCAACGTCTTTAATCTTGATTCCCATTTGTTTTGCAGTACCTGCAATCATTCTTAATGCTGCTTCTTCATCATAAGCATTAAGGTCAGGTAATTTATATTTTGCAATTTCTAAAGCTTGTTCTTTAGTAATTGTTGCAACCGTATCAGTTAATTGATTTTTACCAGCTGTTTGAATTTTAGCAGCTTTCTTTAACATAACTGATGCAGGTGTAGTTTTAATGATAAAAGTGAAAGACTTATCTGAGTATGCAGTAATAACACATGGTACTACTTCTCCCATACGGTCTCTAGTTTGATCATTGAATTGTTTAGTGAATTCAGCCATATTAATACCAATAGACGCAAGTGCTGGTCCCGGTTTAGCTTGTCCACCAAGTAATTGAATCTTAGCGATTCTTTTTATTTCTTTTTTAGCAGCCACAAGTAACTTCTCCTTTCATATACACTATTTGTAAGTTCTCTACGTGGTTTATTGACAATTTGCCTTCCACATGCTACTTAATTTGTGTATTTATTATATAAAGTTTTGGAAAAAAAGCAAATTTTGTTTATTTTGACTAATAATTATTAGTATGCTTTTAAATAAGAAAAGTCAAAAGTGATTTAATTTTCATAATTGTTTATTTGGTGGTCTTCTGTTTACTGTTTTGATTGTTCTAATGCAAACATTACAATCAAGTTTTTCTGGATTTATTCAATTAGTTTATGAAAAAAATGTAAGTAATTTTGTTTTTGATTTAACTACATGTGATTACAAGATACCGGTTGCACCATGATTGTCATTATTTTATTTATCTACAATTCCAACATGATCAGTTTTTCCTGTATTTATATACGTAATTTACGGAAGAAAAAGATTTTCTAAACTTTTAACAATTGCATTGTTTTGTTATTTAACAACATTTTTAATTGATATTGTTTTTCCAGCTAATTGTGTTGAAATACATAATTATGGAAAATTAATTTTAGAAAATAAAACAGGATTTTTTAATGAACTTTCTTACAAAATTGTTTCTGATTCATTTCCGTGAACTTCTTTCCCTTCAAATCACTGCACAAACCAATTAATACTAATGTTTGCAATAATTGATTTTAATTTTGTGAGTAAAACATTTGAAAAAGACACAAAGTTAAAACTAACTATTAAAATCTTTTTTGCGTTATTAATTTCTTTTTATTCAGTATCGGTTTGTGCATCTACTTTTGTTTTAAAAACTCATTATTTCGTAGACTGAATACCATCATTGTTTATAGTTTTGTTGTTTTTTGTCATTTTTACTATTTTTGAAAACAATCATATAACTAAATGGACTTATAAACAAATATTGAATTTTAACTATGCTTTTTGATATATACCAAAATTACCTAATAATAAATATTTGAGTTGGGGGGGGATTCATCATCCTAGAAATTTTAATAAATTACCAACAAGAAAATTAATCAAACATTTTGTCTTATGGGATATTCTTATTTCAATATTTTATGGATTAATTTTGTTCATTATTTGAAACAGTATTTTAGTAATTTCTTGATTTTCAATTCCTAATTTTTATGCAAAACTTACTGCTTTTTGTTCAGTCACTATAATTTCACTTATAACTTTTTTATTTTTTTTAATTTACCATCAAATCTTTAAAAAAATCTATTTTAAAAATGTGTAATTCTTCAAAATAAATAGC
>CATEWF010000013.1 GCA_949527715.1 uncultured Mycoplasmatota bacterium
TTAACACCTTTAATCATAATCGGTTCAACTAATTCATAATTATTATAAGATTTGTCTTTAATAATTTGTTTTAATTGTCCGATATTCTTAATAAGAATAGTTTCAACTTTTTGTTTCACGAATTCTCCTTTCATTAATACTATTTCCAAGAAAAAATATTTTTTTATTGTTTTTTACCATCTCACCATACTAAATATATATACATATATAAAAAGAATGTTTATTTTGAAAAAAAAATAAACAAAAATTATAAATATTTTAAATTTCTATAAAAATATTAATGAACTATATTGTCAGTTCCGCTTTGTGTATAAGCAGCTTTAACTGTTGCTGAAAAGTTAACCCCATCAATATTTATGTCGTTATTGTATGTCCCAACAGGTAACCAAATTACACCAGAATAAGGACAATCTGCTCAATAAGTTGCAAGATTACATAAATTTGTTGAATAACCTATAGATTCAACCATTAGAGTTTTGTTAATAGTCGATGCACCATTTAAAGTTTTAGGAACAAAGCAAGGATATAAATCTTGTCCTTTAGAATTTGTTGGAGTTTTAGTGAACGATCCAGTGCCAAAACCATTAATATATGCTATACTTCCACCATCAACAATCATTTTTGTGGTTGTGCCGTATGTTTTTTGAGTTGCATTATTTTCCGATTGGCATCCACCACGTCCTATTGTATGCGAACCAATTGCTGTATCTGTTCTTGCAGAATCGTTGTAAATTATGATATTGCCGCCGGTTTGTTCAAAAGATGTAAGAGAACCGCTTATATCTTTTGAATTAGCAACTTGATCAGAACCTTTATTAACTGATCCAC
Source organism: uncultured Mycoplasmatota bacterium (assembly GCA_949527715.1). Taxonomy (GTDB): domain Bacteria; phylum Bacillota_I; class Bacilli_A; order Mycoplasmatales; family Mycoplasmoidaceae; genus Malacoplasma_A. The sequence goes on from CATEWF010000013.1 coordinate 829, forward strand.
CACCGCCACCACCAATTATGGCACTTAGTTTATTAGAAATTGTTGACATATTTCCATTACAGCCCTTAACCGATAGATATCCACCAGTCATCTTAAACGATTTTAAGTCTCCACCTCTATTATTTAAAATAACGCTTTTTCTATCACAAGCACCAACTCCGGCTCCACCACCTATAGCTGAAGAAGATCCAACAATAATAGCAACTTGTCTTTGTATGCAGTTGATGTTTCCTGAACCAATTATTATTGATTCTAAATCTCCACCAACAAACATTTTTGTGGTTCCACCATCATCGCCTTTGTACGAACCACTACCGCCACCACCTATTGCTGGTCCTGGACCAGAATAACAATACCCACTTGTTCCTCCAGCACCTTCACAAATAAATGTCCCGTTTGTGTTAATCTCTACTAGTTTACAACTACCAGCATAACCACAAATACATCCACCACCACCGATCCCAGCGGATGCACCACCTTTATCTGACATATTTGAGTTTCCTGCTTTAATGTCAGCATTTAAATAACCTAATATTCTTACAGTACCGCATGATAAATCTGAAGTTGTTCTATTAGATGGTCCTGGTGTATCCCCGTTTGATCCATTTCCACCAATACCAGGTCCAGCAATATAACCAGTTCCACCAGTTACATTTAATGAACCGTTATTAGAGCCTGTAATAACAAATTCAGAACTATAAGGAACTCTTATCCCAGCATAAACCGCTGCATTTTGAGCACCATTTCCGATTGCTGTTAAATTTGCATTAGTAGATAAGTTTAAATATGCATTATTACCTAAGGTAATTGCATTACTACTAGTAGGTTGCAATGCCACATTACCATTTATTGACATTTCAACTTTTCTACCATTAGGTATAGTTATGTTTCTATCAATTACTCCTGTACCATCATCAGTGATTGCATAAAATCCATCAGCATTAATTTGAATTTTATTGCCACTTACAGTTGGAGCGGCCAATGTACTGTTGTATTTAAACTTTAATCCTAATAATGTCGTTTCTTTAGTTAAATTTAATTGAAATGTAACTGTTCTAGTTCCGGTGTAATAATATGAATCATCAGGAGCATATACATTTAATCTGTATGCTCCGTTTGTATAAACAACATCTTCAACGTTACAACATAGTTGATTGACATCAACCGATGGATTTAATTCTTTTATTCTTTGGAATAATTGTGATGATGTTGGAGCAACTTTTCATGTACTTTCTGACTCTGAAGAAAATAAAGTTGTATTTGTAATGGCTGTTGAAAGATCTTGTTTTCCTTGAAGGGAGTAAGAAAAAGTTAATTGTCCTTCATATGTAACAGAATAAATATTTGTTGAAATTGTAATTCTTCCGTTTTGGATACTATTGATAACAATATCATTTAAAACAGGAAGATATTGTGTTTTATTATTTTGAACTAAATATGTATGTAAAAAAGAATATGCATCTTGGTTTGTTGGAGTATGAAAAAGATTTTTATATACCGGAATACTTGGATTAGAAAATATTTCAGTTAGTGTTATTTTGGAATTAACTATGGAGGTATTAGATAAATTACTATGGCCCCCTTTTATTGGACAAAATCCAATAGCTGGAGTGATAGATAACATTAAAGAATAATATTTAATCCTATTTTTCATTACTATTAACAAATATTATAAATATTAAATACTTTTCTTGATATCAAATCACTTATTTGATTTAAGCATTTCAATTTCTTGCTTGTAAATGCAAGTGTCATGAATTCATGGCGTTTCTAGAATTTTAGGAATATTTTCAAGTTTAGGATGAACAACTCATTTGTGCAAAGCATCAAAACCTATTTTTCCATAACCAATGTTTTCGTGTCTATCTTTATGAGCACCAATATCATTCATAGAATCATTCAAGTGAATTACTTTTAAATAGTCAAGACCTATAACCTTGTCAAATTTGTCTAAAACCTCATCTATTTTAGACACATCTAACCCGCTATCATTTACATGGCAAGTATCAAAACAAACACCAACAAGTTTTTTATTGTTTACAAGTTTAATGATTTGAGCAATCTCATTAAAATCTTTTGCAATTTCACTCCCTTTACCGGCCATTGTTTCTAAACAAATTACTACACCGGGACACTTTAGATTTAATTCATTTATTGCATTCGCAATATTTTTTATTGATGTTGGTCTATCACAAGAAGTTGCATATCCTGGATGAAGAACAATGTATTTAGAACCTATTGCTTTAGTTCTATTTAATTCATTTAATAAAATAGATTTTGCTGTGTATGACTTTTTAAAATCATTAGTCGCTAAATTAATAATATATGGAGCATGAACAATAACATTTTCTAAATCAATGTTGTATTGTTTAAGGTAATTTTGATATTCTTTTATTTTTAAAAATTGAAGATCAATTCTTTTTGCATTTTGTGGTGCACCAGTATATATCATAAAGCAATTACAACCATAGCTAATTGCTTCTTTTGCACTACCTAATAAATATTCAGGTGAATGCATTCCAATATGACTGCCTAATAAAATCTCTTTCATTATTTTGATTTTTTATTAAATTTAACAAATGCCAAACGGTATAAAATTAACACTAAAATAAAACCAGCAAGAGCACCAAATATGTATATCAATGCAGAAAGATTGCCTGCAACTCCGCCAATTTCTAATTTAGGATCTAAATTTGTAAAGGCACCATAAGCAGAATATTGGTGATTAGACATAAATGGTAATAAACATGCATACACAATATATATGCAAGGATAAATCATTCCTAGTCCCATACAAGATCATAATCCTCATCTTGAATTAAAATCTTTTCTATGTTGTCAAACATATAAACCATAAAAGACAAAAGCAGAAACCGGAACCAAATAATGTTGAAGAATGTTTGTTGTATATCCAACTCATCCTCAATTGTCAACATCATGATTTTTGATCGCAGCAGGTAATAACAATGCGCTATACAATGCAAAGGTTATAGTAATATAACCTACCATGTAAACTAAAAAGCTTCCGTTAACAGCTTTATGTTTTGGATTCAATCAATATCATAACAAATATGCACCAACAACTATATTAGATTGCACTGTAAAATATCCAAATCATTTAATTCAGATCATAACGAATATGTTTGGATCTTTCACTCTAGCATCTTGGCCCTGAAAAACAAACATAAACATTGAGCAAATAAAAAAGATGGTGCCAATAAAGGCAGCTCATCTTGTTAAATCATAGCTTTTAAAATTTCAAACTTTGTTTCTAGTACAAAACTGTTTGATGGGCATAAAACTATTTAGATATTACTTCAGCTTTTGTCTTATCTGCACCAAATTTTTTGTATTTTACAACACCATCAATTTTTGCAAATAAAGTGTGGTCTTTACCCATGCCAACATTAGCACCAGGATAAATTCTTGTACCTCTTTGACGGTAAATAATTTGTCCAGCTCTTGCTGGTTGACCATCAGCTATTTTAGCGCCTAAAAATTTAGGTTGTGAATCTCTACCATTCTTTGTAGAACCTACCCCTTTTTTAGAAGCAAATAATTGTAAATCTAATTTAATATAATTTTTCATAAGTTATCTCCTAATAATTTTAATGTATTTTTTGTAATGTTTTTGAACGAATTGAAGTTGTTTAATTATCAAATTAATTTTGTTTTTGTTCTCTTTTTTGTCATTAATTAAAGTCAATTCAAATAAAGGTGTTTTTTTATTTTGTTTGATCTTGATATCCTTTTTTGCAAATCAAGATGTTGATGATTGGATGATTGCACTTATTGCAGCACATACAACATCATTTCCTTTTTGTGCATAATTAGCATGACCGCTAATTGTTATTGAATTTTCTTTAATTTTAACTTCAATCATTACTTAATTTCTTTAACCACTAATTTTGTGTATGGTTGACGGTGGCCTTGTTTTTTAGTGTGGTGTTTTTGACTAATATGTTTAATAATTGTAATTTTTGGTTGTTTACCTTGTTTTACAATTTCACAAACAACTGATGAACCTTGTACATAAGGCATACCAATTTTGTCTCCACACATTAAAACTTTATCAAAAGTAATCTTGTCTCCAACTTTACCTTCAATTTTTTCAGCATAGATAGTGTCATTAACACTAACTTTGTATTGTTTGCCGCCTGTTTCAAATATTGCGAACATAGTTTTCTCCTTTAAATAATTAGACTCACCTAAATTAGGTAACACAATGTGTTTTTAACCCATTCAGTGTGGTTGAACTATATAAATGTAAAAGATATATAGTAAATATATATTACAACATAATGTTGAAATTTTACATTTTATTTTTATAATTTAAATATGACAAACATTTTTCTATGTAATTATACTATATATAAGAAGTAGGATTTTGAGTTTATTTACTAATTTCTGTTAGGTTTTTTGACCTAGCAGTTTTTTTGTCTATACGATTAAGAAAGGAAAATATGAGTAAAAAATTAATTAAAACTTTAGCAAGTATAACTTGCGGATTAGGAATGGCATTATCAATTCCTTCATTTATATCTAGTTGTGGAAGTAAAGAAACTGAACAAATTAGCGGAAAAATACAACTAGACTACTCTGGTAAATATCTTTTATGAGGTTCTAAAACATTCGATATTACTGAAGATCACGTTATAGATGCCAAATATAATGGTGTAAACTTACATGGAAATTTTGATATTTCATATAAATCTAATAATTCAGATCTAAAATTAAGTTTTGAAAAAATAGAAGGGCAAGGATATAAATTCAAAGTAAATCAATCTACCCCTAGTGGTGATTATGAGTTTCAAATCCGTGCATCTTACGATAATGAAATTAATTATTCGCGAACTTTTTATATTGGTGTTAGAAATTTTGTTCCTTTATCTAAATTTTCTATTGATGAAAGTGGATGTGCAACATTATCAAATGAAGAATTTGCAGAGTATGATGGAATTTATGTACCAGATAAAATTGGAGCAACAGTTGTAACAAGTATTAAAATCCCTGAATTACCATCATACGGAAACCGTGATACCATCAAAACATTAGCTTTTGATTGCGAATCAGAAGTGAATCAATTTACTTCGTATTGTGTTCTATCACTAAAAAATCTTGAGACGCTTGAACTTCCTTCAAAATTACAACGTGTTCAAAATTATTCTTTTTACATATCAACAATACCCAGAATGTCGTACTAATTTAAAAAAGATTATCTTTGATAATGTTTCTTTTCCACAAAAATTTTCACGTCACGCTTTTAACTCCAGTGACAATTATTTTATTAGCAACAGCGCTCTCTCTGAATTTGTTTTCAATAATTTAAACGATCTAGAGCCAAGTCAGATAGATGATGAGTATTTTCAAGCACTTAGAACCAACTATACTGGTAACGGAAAAGTAACATTAATTAACTGTGGTTTTGATGTTGATGTAGCAAAAAATTTTATGAATAAAACAAATCGTTCTATGTTTTATACTAATGCTGATAGCACAAAATGAACATACGAAGTTAAATAAGAAAGTGTGATAAATTCACACTTTTTTTATAATTAAAGTATGCAAAAAGCTATCAACATAGTTTATTCCACAGATGCAAACGGAATCGAGCAACTATATGTTTCGTTGTTTTCTTTATTAAAAAACAAGGAAAACAAAACTTCATATTCAATAACAGTTTTTTGCAAAGATTTTACTAGTGCTATTAAAAATAACCTTCTTAAAATTGTTAATCTGTTTGATAATTCATCAATAAATTTTATAGATTTCAAACAATACGAAGAAGAGTATGATTTAGCAAACATAGAAATGAACAAAGAGCATTTTCTTAACTTAAAATGACCAGCCCCAACATACTATCGTCTTTTTATACCTTGAATTTTTTCTAATGAAGAAAAAGTAATATACATTGATATTGATACATTGGTTTTAAAGGATTTAACAAGTTTATACAACACTAATGTAACTGGTTATGTTGCTGGTGTTCAGGAATATGCTATCTCATCATGAATACAATGAAACAACGAAGCTAAAAGAAATGGTGAATATGTAAATCCAAAACATATATATAACCACTTTGATGATGGGTCAACAGATTATGACAAACACGTTCAAGCTGGGGTTTTAGTATTCAATATTAAAAAATGATTAAATCTTGATTTAAAAAAATTTATTGATGTTGCTAGAAAACTCAATTTAAACGATCAAGATTTAATGAATTATTTATTTAGAACGGATATTACTTTTATTCCTGATGTGTACAATTTATGTCTTAATTTATGATCAGATAAAAATATAGATTTGTTTAATGAATGGTACAAAATAACCCCCGAACAAGTTTTAGAAAATTTTCAAAATGGATACATTTACCACTTTTCTATAAAAACTAAACCTGATTGAATTTTGAATAGTACAACATTTGATGCTTTACTAACTATTGGTTCTGTTGAAAAGTTTACTAATTTAATGCTCGATTGGGATAAATATTCAATTGAATATGGTTATAAAGATAATATGGATTTACAATGAAAATTTAAACAATTATCTGAACCATATAAATTTGAAGTAAACTTTTCTCCAAAATATAAAATTTATAAATTAGCTTTTGATAAATGATTTGAATATGCATTTGAGCTATATCAAAAAACTAACATTAAATCATAATTTTTTTTATAATCTTTATTATTGAAAATTATTTAAAGAGTAAAAAATCAGTAAAAAAATAATAAAAATTTTAACTAGCATTGGCTATGGATTAGGAATGGTTTCAACTATTCCGTCTTTTGTGACAAGTTGTAGCAAAGAAACTTCTAGCAAACTTGATGTAGTTTATGAAGGCAAATATCTTTTGTGGGCGGCTAAGGAATTTGATATTACAGAAGATCACATTGTTAGCGCAACTTTTGAAGGTAAAACTGTTACTGATGAGTTTGACATATCATTTAAAACAAGCAGCAACGGTTTAAAAATTAATTCTCAAAGGGTTGATGATAAAGGCTATAAATTTACAATTGATAAGGGTTCTGATGAAGGAAATTACGAGTTCGAAATTTGTATATCTTACAAAGATGAAATATCATATTCAAAAACTTTTTATGTCACTGTTTGTAACTTTATACCATTAAACAATTTTACAATTGATAATGCTGGTTGTGCTACAGTATCAGAAGATGCATTTGGTAATTACGATGGAATATATATCCCTGACAAAATCGATGGCAAGACAGTAACTACTTTTAGTATCCCTGGCCAAAGTCACCCAAACATTAAGACTCTTGCTTTTGATTGTGAGTCAGAAGTTACCTATTTAGGAATGTACGCTATTCAAGGCTTGTTTAACCTTGAAACGGTTGAAATTCCAGCAAAATTACAAGGTGTTAAAGAGTATTCTATTGCTACAGTACCAAATTCGAACGATAGTGTAACAAAAATTAAAAAAGTTATTTTTGATAATGTTAATTTTCCTCGAATTTTTTCAAAAGATGCCTTTCTTATGGGTTATCGGATCGATGGGACAAATCCTGATCTTAAAGAATTTGTTTTTAATAATTTAAACAACTTACAACCTTTTGATACCGATGATCAATATTATAGGGCTTTTAGAACTTCTTATAACGAATCCGGAACAGTAACACTAATCAATTGTGGCTTTGACATCGAAACTGCAAAGGCTTTTATGGAAAAACCTAATCGTTCTTTATTTAATACAGGTTCTGACAAGACCAAGTGGACATATATTGAAAAATAAATCATAAGTGTGGTTGCACCACACTTTTTTTATAAAATATTAATGTATTATGAAAATTAATTTATCGAACATCTTTGAAATGCAATCAAAATTGGATAAAACAATCCAATCAAATCACAATGTTGCTTATCCTGTAATTTTTGAAAAATTAAAATTAGCTTTATTGGTTGAATTGTGTGAATTAGCTAATGAAGTAAGATTCTTTAAATATTGATCAAATAAACAACCATCACCAAAGAATGTTATTCTTGAAGAATATGTTGATGGAATTCATTTCATTACTTCAATTTGTCTGGCAAAAGGATGTGATTCAATAATTGAAATAGAAGAAAATTATCCAATTGCCAACAAAAATGAATTGACACAAATTTTTCTTGATTTATCTTCATCAATTAAAGGTTTAGATACTCAAGAAAAAATTAAAGAATGATATAAAAAATATTTAATTCTAGGAATTAAATTGGGGTTAACAACGAAAGAAATTGTTGATTCTTACATTAATAAAAATAAAATTAATTTTGAAAGACAAGAGAACAATTATTAATGACTGATAAAATTAACATTGGTTATGAAATAAAGTATGTTTATTTAGACGGTAAAATGACAATGTATCGTCTTTTTTATTGAAAAAAACATTACATTTATGTTGATGTTAATCGTAATGCAGAAATTAGAGTTTATGCAAGACAAAAAGACTCAGTCGAACAAATCGAAACTGCTATTTTAAGTAGAAAATACACAATTCTTTGGTGACAAGAACACCAAGAAAAATTGTTAATAAATTTGAATCAAAACTTCATCACAATTCTAAATGAAAAATATTATTTAAAACCCATTTCAAGAAAGTTAAAAAACAAATTCGAAATATTAAGAAACACCATTTATATAAATGCGAATACCGAAGAACAAAAGAAGAAAATTGTACCAGCAATTTTTGATGTCACTGCATGTGAATACATGCGTAAATCAACATTAAAGTGAGCTAAAAAAATGGGATATACAGTCAACAAAATAGTATTTGGTTGATCAAAAAGAATTTGAGGTTGTTGTTGACCAACATTAAAAAAAATTAAGTACTCATACAATTTATGTTTTTTTGAAAAAGATGTAATTGATTCGGTTATTATTCACGAATTATGTCATTATGCTTTTTTGAGACATAACAAAGACTTCTGATTAGAAGTTGCGAAGTGATGTCCAAAATATAAAGACTATGACAAAATATTAAATCTGTCTTTCATGGAAGATATTTCACACGATTAATTAATATTAATTATGAGTTCTTAAATATTTATATAATTAAGTAATTATGCAAACATTTGAAATTATAGAAATATTAAGTGGAAAACTTATTGAGCTTACTCCTGTTGTTGTTAGAGGATGAGTTCGTTTTAATCGTGTAAGTGGAAAAATTGCTTTTATTGAATTAAATGATGGGTCAACAATTAAAAACCTTCAAATAGTCTATAAAAAAGCTACTACGGTTGGGTTTGATCAAGCAAGCAAATTAAGAACTGGGAGTGCTATTTTAGTTAAAGGTAAAGTAAATAAAAACAAATCAACTTTTGAAGTTGTTGCTGATGAAATATCTATATTAAAAGAATCTTCAGAAGATTACCCTTTACAAAAAAAAGAGCACTCAATGGAATTCTTACGTGACATAGCTCATTTAAGAACTAGAACTCAAACTTTTAGTGCAATCATGACAGTTCGTAGTAAATTAGCTTTTGCTATTCATAAATTCTTTAATGAAAATGGTTTCAAATGAGTTGCTACTCCATTAATTACATCAAACGATGCTGAAGGTGCTGGTGAAAACTTCGTAATTGAACAAACTAAAGAAAATCCTTTTTTTGATAAAGAAGCAAAACTTACAGTGTCTGGTCAATTAAACGCTGAATCTTATGCTCAAGCTTTACAAAAAGTTTATACATTCGGTCCAACATTTAGGGCAGAACATTCACACACTAACAGACACTTATCTGAGTTCTGAATGATTGAACCAGAAATTGCTTTTATTGATCTTGAACAATTAATGGCAATTATTGAAACTTTCATTAAAAGTATTGTTAACTACATTTGCATTCACTGCAAAGATGAACTTAACTTCTTTATTGAACAAAAACCTTGATTAAACGAAAGAATTAACACATTGTTAAAGAAATCATTTGTTAAATTGGACTATAAAGATGCAATTGAAAAATTAAAAGAAGTTGCAGAAAAAGAAAAATGTTTTGAAGACAATGACATTTTCTTTGGAAAAGACATCGCTAGTGAGCATGAAAGATATTTGTGTGAAAAAGTTTACAATGCACCTATATTCTTATACAATTTTCCAAAAGAAATAAAAGCTTTCTATATGAAAGTCAATAAAGATAGCACCACAGTTGCAGCAACCGATTTATTAGTTCCTGGTGTTGGAGAAATAGTTGGTGGTAGTCAAAGAGAAGACGATTACGAAAAGTTATTAACTCGTACAAAAGAGTTAGGGATGGATATTTCTTCAATTCAATGATATTTAGATTTAAGAAAATATGGATACTACTCTTCTGCCGGATTCGGTCTAGGTTTTGAAAGATTAATCATGTATATCTTAGGATTAGATAACATCCGCGATACTATTCCATTTCCAAGATTTAATGGTAAACTAAATTTTTAATATGAGTTTTAAATTAAAAAAATCATCAATTCCAAACTATTTAACTATTTTAAGAATTATTTTAGTGCCAATTATTATTGCATTTACTTGTTGTAATTTTGGACCAATTCTTTATTACTCTACATTACCAAATACAGAGATTAAGCAACCGTTCTATTTATCGTGAATACTTGCTGGTATTTTATTCATCATTGCATCGATTACTGACTTTCTTGATGGATTTTTATCTAGAAAATTCAATTGAGTATCTGATTTTGGAAAACTATGAGATCCGATTGCTGATAAAATATTAATTAATTCTATTTTGATAATTTTTGCTGGAGCAAATCCAAATAGAGCAATGACTGTATATTTTATCATCCCTGTATTAATGATAATTAGAGATACAATCGTGGATGCTTGTAGAATGTATGCAGCAAGCAAAGGAATTGTAGTGGCTGCTAATATTTATGGAAAAATGAAAACATTCACCCAAATTATTGCTATTGCATTAATTTATTTCTTATATGCATGAAATTTTGCTTATGCTTCAACTAACATTTGATGATGATTAGTGCAAAACTTATTTATGTGAATTTCATTATTCTTGTCTTTATTATCTGGATCAATTTATGTTTATAGAATTACTAAACAATTAAAAGTTAATAAATAATGAAAGATTCATATGTAGAATTAGTAGATTTGTTAAAACAACACGAGTTGACTATATCAACTTGTGAATCTATTACCGGGGGTATGATTGCATCTATGATAGTGGAAGTTCCTGGTGCTTCTAAGGTTTTTAAAGGCGGATTAGTAGTATATACTAATCAAGCTAAACACAGTCTTGCTAATGTATCTGAAAAAACTTTGTCTGAATATGGCGCTATTTCTAAACAATGTGTTATTGAAATGGCAAATAATACAAACAAAAAATTAAGATCGGATATTTGCATTGCTATAAGTGGTAATGCAGGTCCTAATCCTGACGAAAACAAGCCTGTGGGAATGAGTTTTTTAGCAATCTCAATTATTGATAAAACTTATTGGTATGAAATTAAAACAAAATCAACATCAAGAAACGATATAAGAATTGAATCAACAGCAATTGCACTTGAAAAAACAATTAAATTGATAAAAGATTCGATCAAATAATATGAATTATCTTTTTCTAACATTGCTTATCTTAATTATCTGTTTAATATCAATATTTGGAATATTGATTTATTCATATTCTTTTTATTACAAACATCTATATTACAAAACAACAAAATATCGTCTTTTTTCTATATGACCTTTGTGTCTGCTTGCTACCATATTCTTAATATTAACAATAGTTAGCTTAATCTACCAATTTAACAATAGAAATATATTTTTTATCAGTAATTCATATATTTGGTATTTATCATTAATAGCTTTTGCTGAATCAATATTAATTGTTGTTCTTTCTTTCATATGAAAGAAGAAATCAGAAAAAAATCAACACTATATCAAAAATTTTTGACAAGAAGATTTTAATAGTCAATTAATAGTTATTAGCACATATAAGAAAAAAACACATTATGAACAAAAACTAAAACAACATCATAAGAAATATTATGAAAAAATGCATAAAGAATATGATGAAATTTCAGAATTAATTGATAATAATAGTTTTGAAAATGTTATCTTTAAAATTATTGATTTTAACGAACGTTTCAATCCAAAATTTTTTTATGGATTTTACATTATTCATATTGATCTTTTTTTAAATCTTTGTTTAAAAACTAAAAATAAATTTATTAAAAAATAAAAAAGCATAGTCTAACAACTATGCTTATATTTTTAATTAAGGATGATTACTTGTTAAATTCTACTTCTTTAATTTCGATACATTGTACAGGACATCCTCCCACACAAGCACCACAAGCAATACATTTTTCATCAGCGTATGCTTTTCCGTCAATTACTTTAATAGCACCAACTGGACATACTGCTTCACATGAACCACAACCTACGCAAGTAGCTTGATTTACATATGCATTAGTTTTCTTTGCCATAAATATCTCCTAATATAACTTGTTTAATTATACAATATATTATTTAATTTCTCTTTTTTTGAAAACTGTATGTAAATTTTCATGAGCTAAATGACTATTAGGTTTTTCATAATAATCTTTATATAAAGCAATAATATCAGGATTTAAATGAGATTTACGAATAGTTTTTCTTTCATCATCTGTGTATAAAGATTTAGCTCTTAATTTAGCACGTTCTTCAAAACTAATTTCATTTGGATCATGAATTGGCATACCACCACCATTAACACATCCTCCTGGACAAGCCATGATTTCAACAAAATCATATTTCTTTGCACCGGTCTTAATACTTTCTAATACTGTTTGAGCATTTTTTAATCCGCTCGCTACACAAACATTAACTGTTTTACCTGCAACATTAATTGTTGCTTCCTTAATACCTTGAGTACCTCTTACAGCGTTGTAGTCAATTTTATCCATTGATTTTCCTTCAAAAGTATCTGCAACCGTTCTAAGTGCAGCTTCCATTACTCCACCAGTTGCTCCAAAGATAACTGCAGCACCACTAGAATCACCCATAACTTTATCAAATTCAGATTCTTTTAATTTAGGTAAATCAATACCTTTAGATTTTAATAATTTAGCGTATTCTCTTACAGTAATTGATGCATCAACATCTTTAACACCTTCAACAGCATTCTTACCTCTTAAGATTTCACCCTTCTTTGCAATACATGGCATTACTGTTACAAAGAAAATTTTCTTAGGATCAATATTGTTTTTCTTTGCTCAATAAGTTTTAAGAGCTGCTCCAAAAATTTGTTGAGGTGATTTTGTTGAAGATAAATTAGGAATAAAATCCGGATAGAAAGCAGTTAAGTATTCTGTTCATCCAGGACAGCAAGAAGTAAACATTGGTAGGAGTCCACCATTGGTCAAACGATCAACAAATTCTGCAGCTTCTTCCATAATTGTTAAGTCTGCTCCCATGTCAATATCGAATACATGATCAAATCCTAACATCTTCAAAGATGTTACTAGTTGACCTTGAACAAATTCACCAACTTTACCACCGAATTCTTCCGCAATTGCCACTCTTACACTTGGAGCAGGAGCTACAACTGTAATTAAATCAGGATTTTTAATTGCATCTAATACTTCATCTACATTAGATTTTTCAGTTAATGCAGCTACAGGACAAACTAGTGTACATTGGCCACACCCTACACAGAAAGTATCTTTTAAAGGTTTATCTGCAGGTGTACCCATTTGGTTGTTAAAAGGCATTTTTTTACATATTGCATTAACAGTTTGCATTTGTGTACATACACCGTTACAACGGTTGCACAAAATACATTTACTGTCATCTCTTACAATGTAAGGATTTGAATCATCAAAATAGGTTCTTTTAGAATTTTCACTAAAAATATCATCTTGTGCTTTCATTTCTGAAGCTAAACATTGTAAAGCACAATTAGTGTTTCTTTTACAGCTTAAACAATTTTTATTATGATCTTTTAATATCTTGTTTAAGTTCATTTTTCTCATATTTAGAACAGCTTCAGTGTTTGTTCTAATCTTCATACCATCATTATTGATTCTCATTGAACATGAAGGCACAGGAACTTTAATTCCTTCTACTTCAACAACACAAACACGACAAGAACTAATTACGTTGTAATTCTTTAAATAACAAAGTGTTGGAATCTTGATTCCAATCATCTTTGCTGCTTCAAGAACTGTAGTTCCTTTTGGAACGATAATTTCTTGACCATCAATAGTAACTTTAACTTTTTCGATGTTTTCCATAAATATCCTTTAAAAACTTTTAATAATTATATTTTTAAAACTCTTATAGTATTTAATTAAAATTAAATATTATGAACAAGAAAAAATTAAAACCATTTTTATCACCGATGGCAATCATCTTTTTCTTGCTATTAATAACTATTGCTATTTCTTGAATTTTATATTGATCATTACCAAGTAGTTATGATATTCATCCTGCAGGAATACTTGAAGTTTTTACTGCCCCCATTCAAGGTTTCATTAACTCAGCAACAACATTAATCTTTTTATTATTTGTTGGTGCATATATGTATTTATTGCAAACAACTCATGCAATTGACGCATTGATTTCTAAGCTGTTTATTAAATTAAAAAACAAAGAACTATTATTTATTGGGATTATCTTTGTGTTGTTTGCAATATTAGGATCTTTTCTTGGAGCGTGAAGTGTAATTGCTTTACCGTTTTATTTTTTAATAATTCCATTACTATGCTCAGCTGGTTATGATAAATTCACTTCCTTTTTAATTGTCTTTCTTGGTAGTGAAATTGGGTGTTTTGCTTCAACAATTAATCCAATTTTAGTAAGTAATGCGATCGACGCTACAAATTCAACTATTGGATCAATTGCTGTTGTGTTTTCTGACGGAATAACTTGAAGATTTGTTGCATTTTTTGTTTTATGCACAATTGGATTAATTTTTACCTTAAATTATGCAAAAAAACATAAATCTTTAGTGCAAGTAACAAACAAAAATTTGATTCAAAAAAATATTCAAAACCAAATGACTGGAAAGAAAAAAATAACATTATTAATAATGTTTTTTACCTTTACTTTTATGTTTGTTTGTATGTTTCCGTGAGACAATGTTACTCATATGAATGGTTTTGAAATGATTGGTAATGTATTAGCTAAATATTTCCCATATTTAGCTGGACAAAGTTTTAATATTGAAACAGACAAAGTAATCTCAAATATTCCTAACATTGGTTCTTGATCATTGCTTCAAATTTCTTTCTTATTTTTTGTAGTTACTTTTATAACTGCATTAATAAATTGAAAAGGTGAAAAAACTTTTGGTAATGACTTCGTTTGTGGTGCAAAAACAATGATTCCTGTAGTGTTAATCATTTCATTGGCTAGTGGAATTTCAATAATTCTTGATGAAACTGGATTACAAAAGAATTTAATTAATTCTATTTCTCAAATTTCTAACATGAATCCGATATTGTTAGTTTTTGTGATGTTTTTAGCATTAACTATAATTTCACTTTTTATTCCTTCAATTGCTGCTTTAACAAAAGCAGTTTATCCAACATTAGGTCCTTCATTAGCAACACAAAATAGTAGTGTAAGTGTATCAGGTTCAATTCTTTGTAGTGCATTTGGAAACGGAATGATTCATTTGTTCACACCTGTATCAACAACATTAATATATGGTTTAGAAAAATGCGAAATAACTTTTAAAGAATATTACAAAAAAATTTGAATTATTATGCTTCTAATATCAATTTTTTCAATCGCTCTTTTGTTTACTGGAACTGCATTACCAAAAAACATTTTTTAGTTTGTTTATTTTTTGTAAAAATTTAGTCATATAATGAACTTGCTATTTATATATCTATAAATAGAGTTTGATATAGGAGAAATATGAAAGAAAAAAAACTAATTTCAGTTGATGGTAATACTGCTGCTGCATATGTTGGTTATGCAATGAGTGAAGTTAGCTGTGTTTACCCAATCACACCTTCAACCACTATGGCTGAAGTTATTGATGAATGAGCAGCAAAGGGAAAGAAAAACCTTTTCGGTAAAACTGTTTCTGTAGCAGAAATGCAATCAGAAGCTGGTGCTGCTGGTGCTGTTCATGGTAGTTTAGCAGTTGGTGCTTTAACTACTACTTATACAGCAAGTCAAGGATTATTATTAATGATCCCTAACATGTACAAAATTGCTGGTGAATTATTACCTGCAGTTTTCCATGTGTCAGCAAGAACTGTTGCAGCTCAAGCGATTAACATTTTTGGTGAACACTCAGATGTTATGGCTTGTAGACAAACCGGTTTCTGTATGTTAGCTTCTAACAACGTTCAAGAAGCAATGGATATGGCTTTAGTCGCACATGTATCTGCATTAAAAGCATCATTACCATTCTTACATTTCTTTGATGGTTTTAGAACATCACATGAAATTTCTAAGATTGAAGAAATTCCATATGAAGTTATGGAACAAATGCTTCCTAAAAAAGAAATTGGTAAGTTCAAAGCTAATGCACACAACCCTGAACATCCTAAATTAACAGGTAGTGCTCAAAACCCTGATACATTCATGCAAAATAGAGAAGCATGCAATGTATATTACAATAAAGTTTATGACATTGTTGAAGAAACAATGGATGAACTTGGTAAAAAAACAGGACGTAAATATAAACCATTTATGTACTATGGTGCAAAAGATGCTACAGATGTAATTGTTACAATGGCAAGCAGTTGTGATGTAGTGCAAGAAACTATCGACTATTTAAATGCTAATGGTGGTAAATATGGATTAGTAAAAGTTCATTTGTACCGTCCATTCAATACCAAAGCTTTTTGTAAAACACTTCCAAAAACTGTTAAGAGAATTTCAATTTTAGACAGAACAAAAGAACAAGGTTCTATTGGTGAACCATTATATTTAGATGTAGTTGCTGCATTAAATGATTGTGGTTTAGAAAAAATTGAAACATTTGGTGGTAGATATGGTTTAGGTGGTAAGGACTTTATTCCTGCACATGTAGTTAGTGTTTTCCAAAACATGAAAGCAGCAAAACCTATTAAACATTTTACAGTTGGTATTACTGATGATGTTACAAAAACTTCTTTACTAGCTCCAAAAAATTTTAAAGGTTTAAACAACAAATACTTTGAATGTCAATTCTGAGGATTAGGATCAGACGGTACTATTTCTGCTAACAAGAGTAGTATTAAGATTATTGGTGAAACTACTAACAAATATATTCAAGGTTACTTTGAATATGACTCAAAAAAATCTGGTGGCTTAACAATTTCTCACTTACGTACTTCTGATACTCCAATCTTAAGTAGTTATTTTGTATATGATGCAAACTTCATTGCTATTCACAACTATACATTTGTTAAAAAATATGATGTTTTAGCTGGTTTGAAGAAAAATGGTACAGTTTTATTAAACACATCATTATCTGAAGAAGAATTAGCAAAAGATTTACCAGAAAACTTCAAGAAGCACTTAAAGGATACTGGTTCAAAACTTTATATTATTCCTGCTATGAAAGTTGCTCAAGCAGCTGGATTAAAAAACAGAATTAACACAATTATGCAATCATGTTTCTTTAAGATTACTGGAATCATTGATTACAAAATTGCTGAAAAAGAAATGAAAGATTTTGCAATTAAGTCTTATAGCAAAAAAGGTGAAGCAATTGTTCAAAGCAACATGAAAGCTATTGATGCTGCAACAAATGATTTAATTGAAGTAAATGTTAAGAAAATTATTAGCACACCAACTGCTAAAAAAGAAATTGATAAAATTGCTTCTAAGTACTATCAAGAATTCATTTCTCCAATTGAAAAAAGACATGGTAATGAAATGCCTGTATCAAACTTTGCAGTAGATGGATCAATTCCAACTGGTACATCTAAATTTGAAAAAAGAGGAATTAGTCAAAGTGTTCCTAAATGAGTTACTGAAAAATGTATTCAATGTGGTCAATGTGTACTTGTTTGTCCACATGCAGCTATTAGAAGTAAATTATTAACTGAACAACAAGTTAAAAACGGTCCTGAAGGATTCAATGCTAAACCAGCTATTGGTGTAAAAGATGCTCAATTCAAAATTGAAGTAAGTTCATTAGACTGTACTGGTTGTGAAAATTGTTCACGTGTTTGTCCAGTTCATGCTTTAGAAATGACAAATGACAAAAAAATATTAGAACAAGAAGCTAAAAATTGAAAATACTTTACAAGTTTGAAAAATGAAATCGCAAATCCATTCAACAAGCAAACTGTAAAAGGTATTCAATTTGAACAACCATACTTTGAATTTAGTGGTGCTTGTACAGGATGTGGTGAAACTCCATACATTAAATTAGTTACTCAATTATTTGGTGATGAAATGATTGTTGCTAATGCAACAGGATGCTCTTCTATTTATAGTAGTAGTTCACCTACATGTCCATATACTACAAACGAAAACAATGAAGGTCCTACATGAGCTAACAGTTTATTCGAAGATAATGCTGAATTTGGTTTTGGTATGAGGATGGCTACAAACTACCGTCGTGAACAAGCTTTAGATAGCTTAAAGAATTTACAAAACCAAGCAATTTCTTCAAACTTAAAAACTGCAATTAATGAATTAGTTAGTGCATGAGAAAATCGTGTTGAGTCTAAGGAAAAAGGTAAATTAGTTGAAGGTATGTTAAAAGCAGAGGCTGAATCTAACAAAACTTTAGCTCCTGAAATTAAAAAAACATTAGCTTATGCTGATTTATTTGCTAAAAAATCTGTATGAATTTTTGGTGGAGATGGATGAGCTTATGATATTGGTTTTGGTGGCTTAGATCATGTAATCGCTTCTGGTCAAAATGTTAACATCTTAGTATTAGATACTGAAGTATATTCAAACACTGGTGGTCAATCATCTAAATCTACTCCATTAGGAAGTATTGCCAAATTAGCTGCTAAAGGAAAACAAACTAGAAAGAAAAACTTAGCTGCTATTGCAATGAGCTACAAAGACGTATATGTTGCTCAAGTTTCTATGGGTGCAAATCAAGCTCAAGTTGTCAAAGCAATTTCTGAAGCAGAATCCTATGATGGTCCAAGTATCATTATTGCTTATGCTCCATGTATTAACCATGGTATTGACATGGGTGGTGCTCAAGCTGAAATGAAGAAAGCAGTTGATTCTGGTTACTGATCATTATTTAGATATGACCCACGCAACAAAGAAAACCCATTAACAATTGATAGTAAAGATCCAACAATTGATTACAAAGAATTTGTTAAAGGTGAAAACAGATATGCTAGATTATTTAAAGCAAACCCCGAAGTTGCTGAAAAGATTTTCGATGAAGCAAAAGTTCATGCTACTGAGAGACTTGAAACAATCAAATTAATGGGAAAAGCTAAATAATTTAGTTAGAGAAATTCTTCATATTTTAAAAGTACATGGTTTACATGTACTTTTTTTGTGCATTTTTTATTTATATTAGACTGTAAAACCTATTTTACGCCACTTTGGAGTAAATATGGGGAAA
>CATEWF010000014.1 GCA_949527715.1 uncultured Mycoplasmatota bacterium
AAATCCCTAGGTTTTTCTTACTAATAAGAAAAACTAAATACTTTATTTCAAAAAAATATTGCACTTTCTCTAAAATATTTTTAGAAATCTGCTAAACTATCAAATAAAAAAGCACCCGTAGGGTGCGCGCAGCGGTGGGGGGGTATTTAAATGTCAAAAATTTTTAATTTTTTTATTGTGTTAATTATTTCTGCCGTACGATTCCTTATGTAATTGGGAGAAAAATTATCATAATCAATTTTATTTCATTCCCTTCTCAAAAAATCTGTTTTTGGTAAAAGATTATCAATTTCTATTTTTTTTGTGTCTATAGTTTTGTTTTGGATTTTTTTATTTATTTTACCTTCAAGCAAAACCATATTACCTATCGAGTTTATTAATTCTTCTTGATTGTCTTTATCTTCTAATTCTGTTTTTCATTTATCATCTTTATATCAATCAGCATCTGGTTTTTGTGGTAGTGTGTGTTCTATCTCTAATTTATCAAATCCAGGGTCTTCTATTGTGGTGTTTTCTTCTCTTATTATCATATAAAAGATACATTTCATTAGTTGGTCATCATTAATTTTGTTTTGGGACAATTTTTCAAAAATGTCTTTTTCTTTATAAGTGTTAAAATCATCGATAATTTTTGGTAAAGTTTTAATTGAATCAAAAGTTACAGAATTTTCTTCTGATTCATTAATCAAATCTATTATGCTTCTAATCTTGTATTGAAACGAACCTGGACTAGTTCCAAAAAAATTGTATTCAATTGTTGAATATTTGACTAGTTTAATCATAATATCCAATATTTTTTCATCTTTATAATTTTTAGATTTTAAAGCTAAAAATACCGGCATTATCTTTTTCCGATTTAAGAGTTTTATATAATTTGATAAGAATAAAAAATTATTTTTATTAAAAAAATCATATAAATATTCAAAATTTTGAATAATCTCGCTAGCGACATTTTCTATTTTGTCTATAGAAACTATTTTTTTGACACTTTTGTATACATTAACTTTAGGAACATCTTCTTTTTTAGAATTTAATCATCAAAAGACATAATCATCGAGTTTAACTTCATTATCTCTTCAAAATTTCATTCTTTCAATTCAAATTTCTTTTAAATTTGATTTTTCGTTTTCTAATTTTGTTGTAATAAATCCGTTTACTAAATCAAAGGGGCTTAATGGTAACCCAGTTGAATTCATTGAATCAAAAATAGCAAATGCATTTGAAGTGTCTTTTAAGTTTAATTCAAGAAAATAAACATTATTAATAATACAATGTGTAGCAGACGTAATTCTTTCTAAAAGTGTTTTTTTATTATCCATTTCATCTTGTATGAAATTTGTAACACTTTCTTTAATTAAATTGTAATTTTTAGTTATTTTCTTTTTAAAATAAGAAACTTTCTTATTCTTTTCAATGTCTTTAAAAAAATTATTAAAATCATCTGTATCTTTTTGATTAGTAAATTTTATTTTTAATATCTTTTTTTGGTCATAGTTGAAATAATCATAGTTTTCAACATGATATGCATATTTATTTAAATCAAAAATTAAAGAATTAGCACTATTAATTATTGAGCTTGAATCTTGAGCTGGCTTTTTTGTAGAATTTAATTCATTTTGTAAAAGATCTATTAACACTTTTATTAGAATAAAAAAAGTTGTTAATCTTTGTTGCCCGTCAACTACCTCATATTCTTGTTTTTTTATATCAGAAGAAAGCATTATTGTCCCGAAAAACTGTTTTTTTTCACGTGATTTACTATTAAATTGCTCAAAAAGTAATTGATTAATCGCATAATTAAAATCTTCAATGTTATTATTTTTTCATGAATAAGTTCTTTGATACTCAGGTATAAACAGCAAAATGTCTCTTTTGAAAAAATCATCAATCGAAACAAATTTAGTTGTGCTGTCTTGAATGTTGTTAGTTAATCCCATATTATTCTCCTTTTATTAAATATTTTTTTCATTCATTCAACGCTTCTTCTCATGTGTTAATTCTTTTTACAAAAAGAGGCGAAAAACTTTGTATGTTTGCATCCTCTATTTTGAAAAAGAAGTTAATTTTGTTTTTAAAAACAATTTTAAAATAATTTAATATGTATGGAAATTTCTTATTAAAAATAACCATATCAAATATTGTTATTGGTTTATTCAAAGATTGAAAAATTTCATTATTAGCTATAAAAAAATTATCTTTTTTTCTTTTTTCAACAATTATTTCATTTCTAGTACCGATTAATTTTTTGTTTTTAAAGTTTGACGATAACAAATTATTTAGTTGTACTCTTATTTTTGTTTTTTTAGTTGAATTACTAATTTCAAAATATTTGGGACTCAAAATATCTTTATTTGAACAAAAAAATTTTTCAAATGAATCTTGTATTTCTCCTGAAGAAAAATATTTGTCTTTTTTATAATTTAAAATAATTTCAGAAATTAAAATTTCATTCAACAAATAATATTGATCTGTAGATTTTGGTAAATTTAGAAAAATTTTTCTATTCCTTTCTATTAAAAAAGGTAAAAATTTTAATTCCATGTTCCTCCTTTTTTTTCTAAAACAAAAAGATATTCTTTAATATTAGAATTTCTTTCTTTTAAATTTCTACACCCACGAAATGTTTTATATGGTATTTCTATTCTTTTAACAATCCCATATCTTCCTAAAATAGAACTTATTTTTTCAATCGATATATGACCTTCAGAATTATATGAAAGAATAATAAATTTTGAATTGATAACATTTATTATTTTATTTAATTCTTTTTCTGCGTTTTTTTTAATGTTAAAATTTGACTTATTTCATTTTTTCGGAATTCCTGACACTCTACTAATTTTATCTGGAATAGCATTATGACAAATAACATTTAGCATAAAGTAATTGCTACCATATGGATGTTGGTTATATGGAGGATCTAAATATGCAATATCTATTTTTTTATTTTTAAGTTCACCATTAACTAATTTAAATGCATCTTTCTTATACACTTTATATTTGCAAGAGAAATTGCTTAATATTGGTTCATTAATTTCTATACGAGATTTTATCCTAGTCAAACTATTACCATCTGTTCCGCCGAATTTTCCTTTACCTGTTTTTTTATCTTTGTAAAAACCTTTAAAAACCCCACAAGTGTTAACTTTTTTCGATGATTCAACTAGTAATGGAGCTAGAAAAAAACGTCTATTGTTTTTTGGAGAAATTTCATCAATGTGTTTACGAATCGTATCAATGATTTTCGCATTTTGGTTTGTATAAAAAACCCTTTCACCTTTTTTAATTGATTGATCATTCTTAGGCGAATAATTCTGTGTTATTATTCCAGAAACCGGGCTACTAGAAACTAAAAGATCGAGTCTCTCTCTCTCTCTCTCAAGAGCGTTTATTAAACTCTTTTTTGTTTGCTAAATAACATGTATTTAAGATATAAGAATATTCTTCTATATCATTAGCATATAGAAACGAAGAATGTTGTTTCATTAATCTAGCAACAGATCCAGAACCAGAAAATAAATCTAAATTCACTGTTTTATTTTTTCCTAATTTTTTTTGAATTTCAATAATTTGAGCATCAATTTGTTTTAACAAAGAACGCTTATTTCCTAGATATGTAATTAATTGTTCCTTCAAATATTTTTGGTTTTCGTGAATTCTGTCCATTTCTATCAATAAATATCTTAAATTTATTATAAGAAATTTGAAAACTTGTTTGTATTTTATTAATTACTATTTATTTGTAATAATAATTTTTGGTTTTAAAAGAGCAATTCTAATTCTGTTAAACAAAACATTTGCTTTCCTAACATCTTGATCTAAAACTTGAACTTCTTTATTTTTGTTAAGTTGTAGGTTTTTATTTTTCTTCGAAATATCTTTAATTTCTTCATTTGAATAAAATTTAAAATAATCTATTATGTATAAAATGAAATCTATTTCTTTATTACTTAGAGAGTAAAAATCGAATTTATTGTTTAATATATTTTTAATTCTTCTTTTGTCTGTTTTTTTGTTTCTACATCTTCTAAACTTTTTCTTTTTAATCTTTTTATATATTTTAGACAACCTTCAAAATTACACTCTACAGCAGTAAAAATATACATTAAATTGAGTTCATCGTTTTCATTTAATTTAATACTTGGTATATTTGTTAAAATTGGTTTAGATTTTTTATTTTTTACCCATTGGTCAAATTCCTTATCTTTTTTTCTAGATTCATTAATAAATTTTAAGTAGGCTTTCTTGTTTTGGTCACTTCATGACTTTCCTGGGAATCTACTATTTAAACTTCCATAATATCATTCTGGACAATAGTCAGGATATTTATTTAAAATTTTTGAGATTTTTAATTCATCTACAATTGCGATATACGTTTCTTTATCTAATGAAATTTTTTCATGTAGTTTTTTTCTTCATTCTTCCATTGTTTTTCACTCACAAAAAAAATAATCGTTTAATTCAGGAATTAAAAAATTGGTAATTCCTCCTCTCCCGGTCCATTGTTTTCTCTCAATATCTTTTTTTAATGACGATTCTTTACAAATTAAAATATGTAATCATAAATGTTCTAATAGATCACAATAAACTAAATTTTTTGCTAATTGATATTCATATGGATTCTTTTTAGCATATTCTTTATTCCCTAACAGAATTGCTTCATTTTCATATATGTGGTGTACAACCAAACCTTCGGTTGTTCGTTTACATTTTCGAACCGGAGAAAAATTTTGTGTGAAATAGTTATATTTTGATTCACCATATTTTTTCTTCAAATATTGACAATATTCTTTGTATGATAATTTTTTTATTTTTTTAAATTCGTTGATTTTCATAAAAACTCCTTACTTTTTTATAAGGTATTTTTACAACAAAAAAAATAATATTTTTTTAACTTTAATATACATATGTATAAATAAGTATTAAAGTTAATTTTTTTAAAATTAATTATTCTTAATCTCTTTTTCACTAGGAACAGCAATAGCTGTTGTTCTTAAAACTCCAGTCATTGCTTTAGTGATGATGTCAACGCATTCATCAGAGTTTAAATAATTATTAGGTTCTTCTTCGATTGTGTTGTTTTCATCAAAGTTAAATCTTTCTTTATTAATAAAAGTCTTGTGAGTGTTACCACTAGATTTATATTGATCTAGAGTGTTATCCTCTTTAACTTCAACTTTAGTTGAAGGAATTTCATTACCAAATTCAATCTTAGATTCTTGTTCGTTATTAATCTTAGTGAAACTAATAACTTCGTCTTCTAAATTAGATTCATCAGATGATGAATCTTCTTTAGTAGAGATTAAGAATGAAACTCTAATATTCTTTAAGTTAGTGTAATCTACACCTGCAACTACTGATAATTCATTGTTAGATGAAAGACCTTTAAAGATTGTTCTTACATCACTAATGATTGTTGGGGGAGTAGATTCATTAATTTTTAAGTTAACAATAACTTCTTGAGCGTTATCTAACTTAATATCAGTATATGAAGCTTCAATACATTTACTAATCTTATTCTTTAAGTTAGTTAAAGAATAATCTTGGTCTAAGTTAAATGCATTAGCATTAAATACTGGACATTTAACAAAGAAGTTTTTAAGATCAGCAAAGTCAATGTTCATTTCAGTAGCATTATTGATCATGTCTGCTACTTCACCAATAATAGTAGTTACTTGTTCATTAGCTTTTTCAAAAGCTCTCATGAACGAAATATCCATACCACTATTCTTAATAATTAAATCATTGCTAATAGTAGTAATACTATTAACTTGTTTCTTTAATTCTTTTAAGTTATTAAGAGCATTAGTGTAAATAGTATTACCTTCAGCAATAATTGATGGTAGGTTAACAATCGCTACTGTTAAGACTCCCATTTCTTTAGCAATCTTAGCAATTTCAGGAGTAGCTCCACTTCCTGTTCCTTTACCTAGTCCTGCAACCAAGAATAATAAATCAGTACCTTGTAATACTTGTTTAATTGCATCTCTATCTTCTTCTACAGAAGTTTTACCAATTAATGGATCTCCTCCACTACCCGCTCCTCTTAATAATGTTTTACCTAAAAGGTAAACATTAGATAAATTAGAGATTTTTCTTAAAGAGGTAACATCAGTATTAAGAGCATAGATTTGAACATTATCAGCTCATACACGTGCTTCTTTCATGTATTTAATTACATTACATCCTGCTCCTCCAATACCAAATACTTTAATGTTAAAGTTACCAACATTTTCATCTATACCATCAAGGTTGTTTAAAAACTTATCTTTTAATGGATTAACATTAAAATTAGCTTCAAACTTTGGTTTGTTTGAATCTTGTTCATTAGTTTCTACCTTGTTAATTATCTTGTTTAGTAAGTTTTCCATAATTGTTTTCCTTTGATTTATTTATCCTTTCTTGTTTGTTCATTTTTATCTATTGAATTTTCTTTAACATAATCTAGTAAGTCTTTAAATTTATCTTGATCTTCATAAAAATCTACTAACTTATTCATGTATTTCATTCGATCTTTGATCTGAATGAAATCATATCCATAATAGAGTAACACCAGATTAGCATAACAAATTGCTGTTCTTTTATTCCCATTATTAAATAATTGTTGTTTAGATAACTCAGCACACAATTTGACTCCATCATCAAATGATTTAATTTTTGATAAATCATTAACTAATTGTTTTGCTTGATTAACATCTAATAATGGTGGCACTCAAGATGAACCAGAAATTTTAACTGGTTTATTTCGATAGTTACCAGCATTAGCATATTCTTCATATTCATCTATAAAACCATTAATTTTTAATAAATCTTGTTCATTAGGTAAATTGTTAGAGTTTGCTCTAACAATAATGTATTCATATGCTCTTTTAAGACCATTAATGATTGCTACTTTTTCGAAAGGAATAGTTTTAATAGCTTCATCATAGAACTCTATAGTATTAATAGTTTCAGCATAAGTAATACCTTTATTTTCTAGATGAGCAGACTGAAAAATTATTTCTTTGAAATAACGGTTAGCTTCTTGAATTTTTATATTCTTAAAATCTTTTATTACCATATTTATCCGCCCAATTTAGCAGCTCACTTAGTAGTGATTACTCCAACTTTAAGTAAAATTTCTTTCTTCAATTGATCATTAAATGTATTCTGAGATACATAAGGATCGACTGAATATTTAATGTAATTTCGAGCTTTTTGAGTAGCGTTAATGTACTCAACTGCACCTAACATTGCATTTATGTTCTTATTTTCGATACCAATAATATTGTTATCAAAAGATTTAAATTCTGCATTAATTAATTGACCTAAGAATTTATTAGCCATGTTATTAGCATTGATATACATATTGTCATAAGACAATTGAACTCTTGATAAGATGTTGT
The DNA here is from genome assembly GCA_949527715.1 of uncultured Mycoplasmatota bacterium. GTDB lineage: Bacteria > Bacillota_I > Bacilli_A > Mycoplasmatales > Mycoplasmoidaceae > Malacoplasma_A. The sequence goes on from CATEWF010000014.1 coordinate 7,383, forward strand.
TAATTCTATTATTGATTAATTCAATAAACTTCTTATTAGTGTAATTAATGTAACTGATAAACGCCCCTGCAGTTGCTACTTTTAAATTCAAAAAATCTTCTTTATGAATATTCACTATTGATACATTAGTATCAACCAACTTAATAGCATCTAATGAATCAATAATTGGAATTAAGTTTTGTCCTTCAGGAATACAGAATTGGTGTTTAACTTTATCAACCATTCAATTACTTCCAGTATCAATCTTTTCAAAGTAAACTAAGTTGTTATTAGTATCATAGAAGTTGATAGTAGAACTATCACTTTTAACATCGATTACTAAATTTTTCTTGTGGTATTCATTTATTCTTTCAAGACATCCAGAGAAACAAATTTGGTTATTAACAATACCTAAACAACTTACTTTACATTCAGCAATCAAATCTTTAAATCTCTTATACATTTCTGCATTAGTTACATAAGCAACATATTCAAAGTTAAGAGTTCTTCCTTTTTTACCATAAGGAAAACTAGATAAATTATGACCATCTAATGTTCATAATTCAGGATGAACATTAATGATTCTTTCATTTGTAACTGCATCTAAAAAATCAACCTTATTTACAAATGATAAATAATCGTCTTGATCTAATTCTTTATTTTCATTTAGTTCAAAGTCTTTAGAAATGTTTTTAACGACTCTAACGGGTAAATAACTTACATTAATAATGTAACGTTTAACAATTACTCCAATGAATTCGTCAGCTTTAGTTAATAACTCTAATAATTTTTCTTTTAACAAATCTTTATTAATAAATTCAAGTTTATCATTTAGATAATTAATGTTTAGATAATCAAAAAATAAACAGTTAATCTTACCATTAATAGCTTTTTCCACTACTAATACATTAACTCTTGATTTGTTAAAAGAGATTACTCCATAAACATTCTTTAGGTTGTACATTAGTTCATCCTCCTAATTGCTCTTAACTTAGCACTGCGTGCTCGGTTATTGTTAGCAATTTCATTTTCAGTTGGAACAATAGGTTTACGAGTTAATAACTCATAATTAGTATTTGAATTCATTATTGGGACTTCTTTTGGAATATGAGTCACAATAATATCATTAAAAAATTGTTTCACAATTCTGTCTTCTAATGAATGGAAAGTAATGATTACCATTCTTCCATCTTTATTTAAGAATTCAACACTATCAGTTAACAATTGTTTTAAGTTATCTAATTCATGGTTAACTTCAATTCTTAAAGCCTGGAAGTATACACGTGCAGGATGTTTAGATTTAAATAAATCTTTTTTATTTACATTATTTTTAATAATGTCAACTAATTGACCTGTAGTTTCAATTGGTTTTAATTTTCTTTCATTAACAATCGCATTAACTACATTTCTAGGATTATTAACTTCACCATAAGTTCTGAATACTCTAGTTAATTCCTTAGGTTCATAGTTATTAATAACCATATATGCATCTAATTGATCATTTTGATCCATTCTCATATCTAGTCTTGCATCAAAATGATAACTAAATCCTCTGTTTGCATCATCGAACATTGGTGATGAAACTCCAAGATCAGCAATAATTCCATCAACTTTATTAATATCTAATGAATTTAAGACTGCTTTAATATCTTTAAAGTTACGGTTAACTAAAATAACATTTTTCTTATCTTTAAATTCATTAGATAAATATTTAAAAGCATCAGAATCCATATCTAAGCAAATAATTTTGCCTTCACTATTTAAGCAAGACAAAATTTTGTTTGTGTGACCACCCCTTCCGCAAGTGCAATCTACATAGATACCATTTGGTTTTATGTTTAGCATCTTGATTGCTTCATTTAGCAATACTGGATTGTGAAGATTATTCATTATCTTCCTCCAGTCTTTCAGCAATTGCTTCGTAAGTTTTATCTGTTTCGGATTTAAACTTGTTGTAAGTTTGTTCATCTCAGATTTCGATCTTATTACCAATTCCGATAACAACTACAGATGAACTAATATTTGCTTCTTTTAACAAATTAGCAGGAATCAAGATTCTTCTAGCTTTATCTAATTCAACGTTTGCAGCATTTGCTAACAATTGTCTAATGACAATTCTTGAATCTTTTTTAGTTTGAGTTAAGTTCATTAATTTGTTAGCATATGCTTCAAAACTGTTTGAACTTCTTATTTCAAGACAACCATCAAAACCTTTTGAAATAACAATTTCATTTCCTAGGGAACTTGCAAATTTAGCAGGCATTGATAGTCTGTTTTTTGCATCTATATTATGGAAATAAGTTCCTAGAAATATCATTTTTCCACTTTCTCCCACTTTGTAACACTTTTTATTATACATAAAAAGAGATAAAATGCAAAAAAATTTAAAAAATATTTTTTTAATATGCTTTTTTGCTCATAAAACCTGATAAAAAAATAATCTAGCTTGTGCTAGATTACTATTTATTTTTTATTTTCCAATTCTTCAAAAGAGATACAAACCCCTTCACCATCACAACATTTTGTGTTCTTACTTCTAGGATCTTTGTCTAAATCCTTAATGAACTTCTCTAACTGTTCTTGAGTTATTTCTTTAGATTTTTTCTTACTCATAACTTTACCTCATTATTATATTTAATATTTTTCTAAAATATTTCCCTCATTTATTTCAAGATTTTTTTATATTTTAAGACAAATATTTTATAAGATAATTCCAAGTTTAAACACTTGCTTTATATATTAATATAATTAAGAATAAATAAAAATTTCTTGTTAATTCATTTATGAAAAAAAATAATTCAAGTAAAAAAAACAAATCTCCAAGAAATAGTATTAATGTAAGGAGAAAAAATAAAATGAACGAACAAGAAATTTTTGATGAAGCTATTAAACAAATCCAAGAACAATTTGGAAAAGGTTCAATAGCAAAATTAATCAATGAAGGAAATAACGTAAACATTATTCCTTCTGGTAGTCTACAATTAGACAAAGCATTAGGTATTGGAGGATATCCAAAAGGAAGAATTATTGAAATATATGGTAATGAATCTTCTGGTAAATCTACATTAGCACTTCAAGCTGTGGCTTCTTGCCAAAAAATGAATGGTAAGTGTGCTTATATTGATGTAGAACATTCATTAGATGCAAAATATTGTGAAGCGAATGGTATTGATTTATCAAAACTTTTATTAGCTCAGCCAGATTCTGGAGAACAAGCTTTTGCATTAATAGAAGCGTTAGTTAAGACCGGAATGATTGATTTAATTATTGTTGATTCTGTTGCTGCACTTGTGCCTCAAGCTGAAATTGATGGAGAAATTCAAGATCAAACTATTGGATTACATGCAAGACTAATGTCAAAAGGTTTAAGAATAATAGAAAATCTACTAGCAAAATATGACACTACAATTATTTTTATTAACCAAATAAGAGAAAAAATTGGTGTTATGTATGGAAATAATGAAACCACCACAGGTGGACGTGCTTTAAGATTTTATTCATCTATTAGAATGGAATTAAAACGTGTAGAGTTAATTAAGCGCGGCACTGAATGTGTTGGTATAAAAAGTTGTGCTAAAATTGTTAAAAATAAATTAGCTGCCCCTTTATGTAAAGCATACATTGATATTTATTTCAATGAAGGTATTGATCACACCATGGAAATTATTGACTTTGCTCTTGAGAACGGAATCATTGAAAAACGTGGTGCATGATACTACTTTAATGAAAAAAAGATCGGTCAAGGTAAAGAGGCCACAAAACAATTTTTATTAAATAACATCGATTTGTTTGATGAAATCAAACAAGCAAGTTTAAATTCTCAACCAAAACAAAAAGAAAATAAAAAAGCATAATTTTGTGCTTTTATAATTATTAATAATGGAAGACATTAATACTTGGTGAAATAAACAACTAGTTAATTCTGGTAAACCTAAAATTGTTGAGCTAACAGACAAAGAAGGAAATGCCAACCTTTTTATCCAACAAGAAAAACGTTTTAAGGATAAAACAATCATCTTACAAAAAGATGAAAAACCAGAATGGTTTAAAAAGCATTGTGAAGACAATGATAGACAATTTGAAATAATTTACGAAGAACTAAAGAAAATAAAAATAGAAGAACCAGAATGGTTTAAAAAGCATTGTGAAGACAATGATAGACAATTTGAATTAATAGTCAAGAGGTTAGAAAAACTTGAAACAACCGAGCCAGAATGATTCAAGAAACATTGTGAAGATAATGATAAGCAATTTGAATTAATAGTCAAGAGGTTAGAAAAACTTGAAACAACTGAACCAGAATGATTCAAGAAACATTGTGAGGATAATGACAGGCAGTTTGAGCAAATAAACAAACAATTTGAACAAATTAATGAAAGATTAACTAAATTAGAAAACCTAGTAATCAAAGGTTTTGAGTTAATTAACATAAGAATTGATAAATTAGAAAGTAGAGTCGATAATTTAGAATCAATGATAAAATATGTTGCTAAAAAAGCAAACGTTGATTTAACCGAATGAAATAGTACAAGAGAATAATAAATTATTTCTCTTCTTGCTCCTGTAAATCTTTTAAATTAAATGTTTTTTCATTTGAATTATTAATTAGAGCATTAGGATTCATGAAAACATTTTTCTTTCGATTAGAAGATTTAACGCTATTTTTAAGAGAAATAGACAATTCATTTAATATAGCATCATATGAAACTGTATATATTGAATTGCTAAAATTTTTAGCCTCGTAGTAGGCAGAGACAGAAATTAAATGATTTTTAAAACCATTGTAACAATCTATATCTATACTGTTAATTCCATAATAATAAACGTCTTGAAAATTGGAAATCTTCTTAGATTCCATGATTTTTAAAACAGCATTATATTTGTTTACATCTTTGTGTGAAATTGCAAAACAAGATTCTGATAATTTTGAAATGTTTACATTTCAATCAGATGAAACATTAGAAAAATTATTAAATTTTTGATTAAATTCTAAAGTGTTTTTTTGAAAACATAAAAAACTATAAACACTATTTTTTTCTAATATTTCTTTAAACTTGTTATACGCACTAATGATGTTGCAGTTTATGTAATGCATTTTTGAAAAAATATATTCATTCATTGGATCAAATGAATAAATGAATTCATTATTTGCAATCGATATCAATTGCAAAAAATCACTCATCATCAAACAATGAGATATTCCTAAAATGTCATTTCTTTCAATGTGTTTTTCATAAATGATTTTTTTTGTGGAAATGTTATAAATTCTTGCACCACAATCACTAACAATATAGCCAAGATTAATCTTGGCATCATTAATAATTTTTTTTAGAACTTTTAGACTACTATGAGAAACGATTACAAAGTATTGGTATAATGAAATATTTTTCATTATACGGGAAAGTTTCCCCATAATAAACTCCTTGGTAATGTCGTCATTACCAGGGTTTAAATCAAATACATATATTTTTGTGAAACGTTCTTCTTGTTTATGCATTAATTCTTTGCTTTAATTCTATTTTTTAATATTTTTATAAATGCAGGAAGTTTGATATTATTAGATTCTTGTTTACCGTATTCACGGTAAGAAATAGTTTTATTTTCAACTTCATTGTCACCGATAACAATCTGGTATGGGATCTTGTGAGTTTGCGCATAGAAAATTTTCTTTGATAATCTTTCATCAGAATTATCAACATAAACACGGATACCATGTTTTCTTAAAGCTAGAGCGATTTTTTCACCATATTTTTTGTGTTTGTTATTATCAACTAAGATAATATCAACTTGATTTGGAGATAATCATAAAGGTAGAATACCTTTAGTTTGTTCTAATAGAACTGAAATTCATCTTTCAAGAGTACCAATTGTTCCTAAGTGAATCATAATTGGTTGTTTAATTTGTCCATCAGAATCTTTATATTGAAGTTTGAATCTTTCAGGTAATAAGAAATCTAATTGGATAGTTGAAACAGTAATGATCTTACCCAAGTTTGTTTTAACTTGGAAGTCAATCTTTGGACCATAAAAAGCAGCTTCACCTACAACTTCACGATAATCTACTTTTAATGTTTTAAGAGCAGAACGCAATTGTTTTTCTGCATCTTTTCACATTTTTGGATTATCAAAGAATTTTTCTTTATTCTTTGGATCATGTAATGATAAATCAATTGCATGAATTGCAATACCAAATGTTGCATACATTTCTTTAATAATTTTGTAGCAATTCTTAATTTCGGCTTTAACTTGATCAGGACTACATATAGTGTGAGTATCGATTAATTGTAATTGTCTTACTCTTTCAAGACCGATTAATCCACCAGATGCTTCATATCTATGAAGCACTGCTAATTCACCAATTCTATATGGTAAATCACGATAAGATTTTGGTGAAGATTTATAAACTGTTAAATGGTGTGGACAAGTCATTGGACGTAAAACTAAAGTTTCGTTATCAATTTCCACCGGTGAGAACATATTTTCACGGTAGTGATCTCAGTGTCCTGAAGTTTCATATAATCTCTTTGATCCTAAAACTGGTGTTGAAACAATGTGATAATTGTTAAATCTTAAAGTCTTTAAAACGTAAGATTCAATTTCATATTTAATAGCTTCACCGTTTGGTAACCAAATCGGTAATCCCTGACCGATGATATCGTCAAATGTAAAGATTTCTAAATCTTTACCAATCTTTCTATGGTCACGTTCAGCATGTTCAGCTAATTGCTTTTTAAATTCTTCTAAAGCATTTGATGATTCGAAAGCCATACCATGAATCATCAATAATTGTTCGTTTTCAGAAGAACCTTTTCAATAATAACCTGAAACATTGACTAAATCAATTGCTTTAATACTAGATAGTTTTTCAATTTTTAAGTTTTCACATAGGTCAATGAAGTCGCTTCCAAATTTACATACTGAAATTGAATCTTCTTTAGAATCGTTAATCAATTCACATTTGTATTTATCATTAGCAATTACTTTTAATAATTCGTCTTTACTCATTGATTCATACTTAATTGCATAAGCACGATCAATATTTTTTTGCATTTGTTTTTTAATTTTATTGAAGTCATTTGCCCCAATGTTTTTTTCATTGAATTTAAAGCTGTAAGCAAAACCATCTTCGTTTATTTTAGATTCACCCAATAATGCATCTGGGTATAAATCTTTAATAGATTTAGCTAATAAAAGACTAGCTAATTTATTTAAATTTTTATTTATTTCCATAATATTTCTCCTTAATTTTTTTTAATTAAGCAATTATTTCCATTTTAGTGGCATTAATCATCTGCTTATAAATGTTAAACTTTCTAACTTTGAATATCGTGACAAAACCTTCAAAAACAACGTTTATATTTAACGTTAGTTTTTCAATAATTTCTTTGTTTTCTGGTGAAATAACTATTTCAAACAAACGTTGATGTTCTTCTCCGTTGTAAGTTACCATTTGTTTTAACATTACAAAATAAGTACCATGTTCACTATGTCTAATTTCGTTAATAGTTCCAGATATTTTGACTTGATTAATATTTTCCATATTTATTATTTTTGTTCAGTTTTAGGTTGTTCAATAGCACTAGAGCTATCTAAAATCTTTTCAATTAAGATTGTTGTCTTTCATTCATTACTTTTTTTTGAATGATACGTACGAAGTCTACCTTCAACAGTAATATGAATGTTTGGATTCTCTTCAACTAATTTTGCTAATTGATTAGCTAAAGGTTTGTTCGCATACAATGAAAAGTGGTCGCTTCATGAAAATTTACCAAATTTTCTTTCCTGTTTCAAAGTAATAAAGAAACCATTTTGAGCGGTTTTACCTCAAGTGCTTCTAACAACATCGCCTTCAATTAGTACTTTATTAATCATAATTATTTAATATTAATGAAATAATTATATACTAAGTCTAATTACATATATAATTTTTGTATGCAAAAGAAAGTTAAAATCTTGATAGACTCATCAAGTACATTCGATAAAAAATTTCTTGATAAAAATAATATTTCTGTTATCCCTTTATCTCTTTCAGATAATGCCAATAAAGTATATACAGATGACGGAATTTCAATTAATCCAGAAATTTTGTTCGATGAAATTCAAAAAGGAAATAAATTTAAAACAAGTTGTACTCCATTAGGACAATTAATGATGGCTATTGAAGATGCACTTGAAGATAATGATATTGTTTTTTTTATTCCTATTTCTCACGGATTATCAAGTCAATATAATCAAGCGAAAATTTTAGAAGAAGATTATCCAGGAAGATTCTTTGTAATTAACTCAACTTCAGCTGCATATGCAAATGAATATGTGTGTACTAAATTACTTGACTTAGTAAAAAAATTAGATGATCCAAAAGAAATTGTAAGTAAGTGTGAACAATTATATTTAAATACAGATACTTATTTTTCTTGCGAAGATGTTTCAGACTTATTGAAAGGTGGAAGAGTAACGCAAGGAATTATTAAAGTAGTTAAGTTGTTAAAACTTAAACCAATCATTTTATTAGATGTAAAAAATCAAAAAGCAGGAATGAGTAGAAACTATAGAGATAACACTAATAAAATGATTAAATTAATCAATGAAGATTATGAAAATAAGTTGAAATCTTCTGATATTGAATCAATTGCTATTTATTACAGTGGATATGAAGATGAAAAGAAAAACTTTTTATTAGATTCATTTTCAAAAGCTTTTGAATTTCTAAAAGAAAAAATTGTTATTCGTTGAGTTCCTACAGTTGTGTTAGCCCACACAAGAAAAGGAGCTTACGGAATTACAATTTGTACAAAAAACCCACACAAATTAAGAGAAATCAAAGTTGACTAATGTCAACTTTTTTTATTGTAAAATATAGATATTATGGTTAGTAATTTAAATAAAGATATAGTTCTATTTAGCGGAAATGAAATGGGTAATAATTCATACCTAATTATTAAGGATGATAATTGTGTAGTTATTGATCCTTCTTGATATGTAGATGAAATAGATCAATATGTTCAAAAACACAACCTTAAATTAGTTGGAATTATTCTAACCCATGCTCATTATGATCATGTAGGTGAATGTGATTTCTTATTAAATAAATACAATACTTCTTTATATGTGTATTCAAAAGAAAGAGAAGTATTAGAAACTCATCATATGGCTTCTTGATTTAAAAAAGGAGGATTTAAAGCACCACAAAATATTAAATATTTTAATGAATCGAATCTTTCAATAAATAATATTGAATTAAAAATAATTCCTACACCAGGACACACTTGTGGTGGAATTTGTATTCAATATAAAGGTTATCTTTTTACTGGTGATACTCTTTTTTCTGATGGTATAGGTAGAATGGATTTACCTACAGGAAATGCTAGACAACTATTGGAAAGTTTACAATTAATCAAAAAGATGGATAAAAATTTATTAATTCTTCCAGGACACGAAAAAAACGCTATTACTTTAGAAGAAGTAATGAAGAGTAATCAATATTTAAGACAGTAAATTAAAAACTTGGTGATTTTGAAACTTGTAAATCTTTATAGATATTTAGTCACTTAGAAGTAGGAAATATTGCAGCACCAAAAAAGTATTGTAAAGATTCTGATGTAATATGGCCATCAACATTAAGACTTCGTGAACACAAATAATCTTCCGCATTTACAGGTTGTAGTTCAACAAAATAAATACCACAATGATATGTTTTTTGTTCTGTTTCAATATCTCGTATGTCAGCACCAAATTGATCAAATCTAGCTCTTTTTTTGTTTACATTAACTTGTATTACTACATCATGTCAAGTATTTGTTTCAAGAACTCTCACTCTTAATTTCATTTCTGATGAACAAGAAAAACCGAAAGTATCATAGTTACCATCTGCATCATATGATTCAAAATCAGAAATGCGAGAAATGTGGAGTGAAAAATTCTTTACATTTTGTTTTATTAAATCATTAAAATCTTGAATATCAATAATTACACTGTCATCACCTGTTATTCAGCTATGAATACAATATAAATTAAATGCAAGTAAAGAGAATGCAAAAAAATCGCAAGTTTTCTCGATGTTTTCTTCTTTTAATAAATCTGTAGTTACATTTTTTAAATATTGTGGATATTCAGAATCACTTACCATAACTTCTGGATCACCATCTGTGTAATCCTTGTTAGGATCTAAAGAAAAATTTACATAATTTTTAGGATTAAAATTAAATAAATCACTAACTGAATTAAAATCGTACATTGAATAATTTTCATTATTTTTAGAACACGAACAATTTGTAGATACAAATGGAATTGATGAAATCATTCCTAATCCGCATGTAATACTTGTAATAGTTTTAATTAATTTTTTGTTCATATTTATCTCCTACACTTTTATTATACTTTGTTTTTTTTTTTTTTTTTTTTTTGATAATAAATTGCCGTAAAAACAAAAAACCTGCATTAAGCAGGTTTTAATTACTTCATAGCTTCGGTAGCTAATTTTTTGAATTCTTCAGGATTACTAATTGCTAATTCTGAAAGCATTTTACGATTAATCTTAATGTTCTTCTTGTTTAATTGAGAAACAAACTTAGAATATGAATAACCTAATGGTTTTAATCCAGCATTAATTCTAGAAATTCATAATTTTCTAAAATCACGTTTTTTATTACGTCTGTCTCTGTATGCATATCCAGAAGCTTCAATTACTGTTTGGTGAGCAATTTTATAAGAAGTATGTTTTGTACCTCAAGCACCAGATGCTTTTTTCTTTATAGAATTACGACGTTGTCTTGTTGTGTATCCACCTTTTACTCTCATTTTCTATATCCTCCAATTAATCTTGTAATGTGTATTTCAAACGTTTGTAGTTTGCCTTTGTAACAATACCGTCTTTCTTTAAGTGACGTTTTTGTTTAGTTGATTTACTATGAGCCATATGAGAACGGTTTGTATGTTTTCTCTTTAATTTACCAGTTGCAGTAACTTTTACTCTTTTAGATACTGACTTTTTAGTTTTCATTTTATTTTTTGCCATAAATTTATCCTCTCTTATTTATTTTTAGCAATTGTACATTCGTACAATACAGGAGTTAATTTCTTTAACGGTTGAATAACCTTGCCTTTATCTTGAAGCAAACCTAAAAACTTTTTATATGTTTCTTCAATTAATTCTGGTTTATAACCTACTCGGCCATAAGCTTGAATTTTGAATTTAACTTGGCAACCATCTTCTAACCATTCAAGAGCATTCTTTGCTCTTCAACCTAAATCGTGGTCACCAATTTGAGGTCTTACCTTAATCTCTTTAACTTTAATAACTAATTGATTTTTCTTTGATTGTTTTGCTTTCATTTTTTCATTGTAAGCAAACTTACCATAATCAATTACTTTTGCAATTGGTAATCCTCCAGTTTTGTTTGCAGGGACAAATAAGACTAAATCTAAATCTTTATCCCTTGCATAGTTGATTGCATCATTTCTAGTCATCTGACCAATCTTTGATCCATCTTCATCTATAACCAATAACTTTTGATCTCTAATTTTTTCATTTATAGGTCTATATTCCATTAATTAATTTTTTGTTCCTTTGCTAAATATTTTATATAAAGAAAATAGTGTAATTTAGACAAGCAAATTACACTACTAATTTTAGATTAATTTAATCTAAAGCTTTTAACCCAAATCTACTAACAGATATCAGGTGAGTGTTAACTACTTTCTTTATATATTAATATATT
>CATEWF010000015.1 GCA_949527715.1 uncultured Mycoplasmatota bacterium
AAAAAGGGCTAAAAGTGTACACGGAAATAAATATGATTACAGTAAGGTTGAATATAAACGTTCAAATAAAAAAATATGTGTTGTTTGTATAAAACATGGTGAATTTTGGATTACACCAAATAATTTATTGCGAGGAAAGGGGTGTCCAAAATGTCAAGAAAGTAATTTAGAACGGTTAACACGTATTTTTTTAGAAACCAATAGTTTTAAATATGAATATCAGAAAAGGTTTGATTGGTTAGGTAAACAATCATTAGATTTTTATCTTCCTGATTATAATATCGCTATTGAATGTCAAGGTGAACAACATTTTAAACCTATTGCATTTGGATGTCAAGATAATGAGAAAGTATTAAAACGTTTTAAACATATACAATTTCTTGATGAGAAAAAATTAAATTTATGTACTAAAAATGAAATATTAATTTTTTATATCAATTATAATGATGATATAGATAAAAAATTACAAGAATTATTGAATTTATTAAATAATAAAAAATAAAATGTTTATGGAAAAAGTTATTTTTAAAATTTCGTCAATTACAGATGTAATTACGAATTCTTCAACCGAGGTATTTCAAAGATATGATGAATCTTCTTTTGATGTATTGAAAGAGTTGATTAATAATGTTCTTAAATTATCGAATAGTAAACTCACTTTTGATGATTTATTTGAAATCAGACTTGATATAGAATTAGATGATATTATTGATGAATATGGGGAGTATCTTGAGCGTTTGAACAATGGTGAAAAGGCAGTTAGATTTAGAGATGCTGATTATCAAGAAAAATATGAAATGCTTGAAAATGAAGATTATGATACAATTTTGCAAATAGCAAGAGAATATGATGAAGCAAGGTATTCTGATGGTTATCCTGCCATTAATGGTTATACTGTTTCATTGAAAAGTGATATAGCAATTGAAAATAAAGAACTTGCTAAGAAAATTGCTGAACAGTTGTCAAATATGGATAATTTGTTTGAAAGTTATGCTTGCTATTGTTAAAAAATAAATTTTTAACATTTTTTAAATGCTTTTATTTGGTAAATTCAAATAAAAGCATTAATTTTGCATTATCAAAAATAAAACAAAGATGGAAAAGATTTATAAAATAAGTTCAGTTTCTGATGTAATTACAAATAGTTCATCAGAAGTATTCGTTCCTAAAATTGATGATAAATTTAAGGAAATTATTAAAGATTTAAAGTTTATGAAATTTTATCTCTTTGAAACCAAAGAAGATGTGAAAGATTTTGTACTTAAATCAATTACACCAGATGAAAAGGGATATTATGATAATTGCATGTTATCATATTTGTTTGAAACGGGGTTTTTAAATTTTATATATGAAGATTCATATAGTTTTAGTGAATTTTTGGATTATTGCTATGATAAACTGAATAAAACTCCGCAAGAAATATATGATTTCTTATCACCTGTGTTTGAACCGTTAATTGGACACGCATACGATATTATAGAAGATGATTGCTGTGGTGCTTGTGGATATAATGATATTAATATGTTGAATAGCATTGGTATTAAATGTATTGATAGAATTTAAAAAAATATATACATAATATAATGAAAGGAGTAATTAAAAATATAACAGATGTTATTACAAATAGTTCGTCCGAGGTATTTGTAATGAATGAAGATAATGCTAAAGAATACCTTGCAACTGAAAATGCGTATGACTGTATTTCAATAGAAAAGATAACTTGGGAATGGATTGAGGAAGATGGACGTTATGAGTATGAAATGATTTCATACTTGTGTGATTTGGATATATCAATTATGGCTTCTGACGAATTTTTCAAAAATACAGATGAAAATAGAAAAAAGTATTATCTTAATGAATGGTATGGTTATCCAAAAAAGGAAGATTGGTTAACTTTTATTGAAATGCATCGTAACATCATTGAAGAAAAATTAGTTGGTGAATATTGGGTTGATATTGAAGACCATTTTGAAGATGCATATAATGTAATTGAATCTGCAAGAGATGATAGTATGTGGAGTGATAATAGACATTAACATAGAAAAATATGAAAGGAATTATTAGAATTAGTAACACTAGTGATGTAATTACAAATAGTTCATCAGAAGTATTTGTCGTAAAAACAAACCGTCCAAATATAGATTTAAAAGAATTAATATCTAAGCATCATAAGGAACATTCTTGGCATGGTGTACGTGATTTAGACGATGTACCAAGTGGTTTAAAGCATATTCTTACTGATGAATTAATTGAACTAATTAGAGAAGAAAGTAATAGTGGCTCTGGAATGGGTGGTGAATGTTCAGTTTATGATTGGCGAGATGGATTTGAACGTTATAAGAAGTACAATCATCTTACTAAATTAACAGTTGAGGAATGGGCAGAAAAATTGAATAAACCTCTTGAAGAACTTCAATCTATTGTAGTTGTTGATATTGATTGGGAATGTCGAGCGACAATTAATATGTTAGAAAGGGATTTCAATATTATTAATGAAAATGATGATGCCTACGATGATTTTTATTATACACAGTTTGTATATGGTTATCAATATTAAAAATGTTTAATAATTAATTTTATATTTGCAATGATTAAAAAGATTAATAAGGATAAATGGGAAGGTATTAAATTGCGTAAATTGCCAATGTATAATTATTCTGCGGTATGGAATAATCTAACTACAATTAGGTTTGATATGGGACCAACAATGGAATTGCCACCTGAATTTTCTGAGTTTTATGATGTATCTTTAGGTACTATTTGTAATGCAGGATGTGATTTCTGCTACATGTCGGCTTCTAAAAAAGGTCAAGCATATGAAGATATATGTAATACTTGGAAAAAGTGGATGAACAAATATCATGACATATATGATGTAGAAGGTAATCGTTGCTTTACATATAAACCATTGCAAATTGCTATTGGTTCAGAAGGAGAACCTACATGCCACAATGATTTGTCAGAGTTTTTGAAAACTGTTTATGAAACCAATGTAGTTCCGAATTATACGACTAATGGCATTATTCTTGCATCTTGGAATAAACCAGAAAGTGTTTATTATGAAAAGGCTAACAAAATCCTTGATGCAACTAGTAAATATGTTGGTGGTGTAGCTGTATCATATGGCAATAAATCTCTTAGAAAGTATGCTGATGATGCTATTGAAGGTCTTCTTGAAAAAGGTAACTGTCATGTAATGATACATCATATTATTTCTGATAATAAAAGTGTTGATGAATTCATTGAATGTTGGAAAAAATATGGTGATAAGATTAGAAATCATGTATTGTTGCCGTTGATGCCTTCTGGTAGAAGCAAAAAGGGTATTGATGATGGTACTTTTGAATATATGGAAAATGCCCTTAATCGGTACGGTGTTCAAAATGTTGCATTTGGAGCGCATTTCATTAGAAGTCTTGAAACATCGAAGAAAATCAATACATGGCTTTATCCTGCTGAAACATATTCAAAGAATGTAATTTTGACGAAAGATAAAGTTCAAATTACAAGTAGTTCATTTAATCTAACACCAATTAAAATAATTGATTTAAATGATGAAAACTAACAGAGATTTGTATGCTTTAATTGTAGTAGCACTATGGTTAATCTTGAATATTTTATCTGTGGTAATTATTGGTGATTGTTTTATCATTAATAATCTATTTATTCTTTTTTGGATTGTTACATTGTATTTTGATAGGAGAAATAAGTGTGAAAATAATTTTCATAAATGGCTGAAACAAAATTTAAAAAATGTCAAATAAATGAATAAAATTGAAGGACGTAGATATTTGTTATCTTTACCTGCTGAAACACAGAAGTTAATTGATGATGTTATGGCAACTACAATAGATATGTGTTATGAGATTACTGGTGAAGATATTGGGTTTTTCGAAAGTGCTGCTTATAAAGCATTTAAATATGAAATGATGAGTCATATTATAGACAATGAGTATTATGACCGTAAAGAAAAATGTTGGAAAAATATAAGTAATGGATAAAAATAGACAACGTTTACTTGAACTTGTTAAACAGATAAGTGAAGAAAAAAAGAAAAACTTAGATAATAATGAAGTATTGGAGATATTAACAACTGAATATGAAATACTTAAAAAACATATTAAAGAGCAACAAAAACGAGAAATAATAAAAGGTTTCAAAACTATGAAACCTTTTAAAAATATTTCGGATATTCCGTCTGTTCCAGTTGTTGATGAAAAAACTTATAATGAAATAATAATTCCGAATTTAATTCGTTGCGGTGCTGTACCTAAAAAAGATTTGATAGTAGGTAAAACATATATTGGTGATTGTAGGAATGCTACAGAAGCAATATGGAAAGGTAATGTCTTTACTTATAAACGTTATAAATTTGGAACTTATTTTGATGAAGATATTAATCATTTTGAGGATGATAATGGCTATGATGTATTTGTACCGATAAGATTTAAAGAAGAAAATTAAAATTATGAAGATAACAACTAAATATCCAAGAACATATCACCTACCTTTTTCTAAAGGCTTACAGAATGATGACAGAAAGGTAGATGATGATTGGTGGGAACATCTGAAAGGTAAAGAATTAATTTTATCGGAAAAACTCGATGGCGAAAATCAAAGTGTATATAAATCAGGTGTTTATGCTCGTTCTCATGCAACTCCTACTACGAATCCTTGGTCAATAAATATGACTGAAAGAGGTGGAGTATATGATCAAGTAAAAAATTTTTTAAGTGAAAATGAAGGTATTTATGGAGAGAATATGTATGGAATACATTCAATTACGTATAACAAGTTACCTGCATATTTTTTTATGTTTGCTTCTCGTGATGATAAACGATGGTATAGTTGGAATGAAGTAGAAGAAATGGCTATGATACTAGGATTACCTACAGTACCAGTCCTTTGTAAAAAGAAATATGAATCAATATCAGAATTGAAAAAAGATATTATATATTTCATGAAACAAGGCAGTACATATGGTGATACTATTGAAGGTATTGTCATTAGAAATGCTGATAGTTTTCCTCTTGAAGATTTCTCCAAAAATGTAGTAAAATATGTTAGGAAAAATCATGTTCAAACCGATGAACATTGGAAGAAAAATTGGAAGAGAGCAAAATTGATATATGAATATTAAATTTTAGACTTTTTAACGTTTTATATTTGGTTAATTTAATTTTTAGTATTATCTTTGCAATGTAAAACAAATGATAAAATGAGTATTGATTATAAAGTTGGCGATTGGGTGGAAACGTGTCATATAATGCCAGGAATAGTCCAAAATATTATTCCCAAAGAAGATACCGTTGAAGTTTTTTATCCTCATTATAAAGAAAAATATCCCAATTATACTGGTGGAAGTTGCTGTTCATTAACACATTGTGGTGTCCATCATATTGATTCTGAACTTGCAAATGCTTTCCTAAAAATTGGGGAGGAACGTTCTACAAAAGTATGGCATTTTCTTCAAAGAAATTTTCATATTTATGGCATTGAAAGAAACATTACGTTTTGGGATAAAGTTGTAAAAGAAATTGAAACAAGTCCTAATAGTGTTACTTTTTGCCAAAAAGAATATGCTTATAAAAAGCGAAAAGAAATGTATGAAAGATACCAGAAAGCGTGGGATGATTTTCATATATTGTATCACCAGACAATTAAAGATTTGGCTAATGATATTATTAATGATACCACAAAAGGTATTTGGTTAAGCTATCAAAAACATACGATAAAAAGTATGAAAAATGGCATTAGAATAATTGAATTAGTAAAAACAGGTGAACAATTTTTGGTTAAAAAAACAAGAAAGAGAGATTGTAGAATGAAACTGCGTACCAGATATCAAATAATTAAAAAAATTAAATAATAATGAATAATTACAAACGTTATAAATTTGTTAAGGAATTAAAAGTTAAAGAAGGTACTTTTCCTGTGGGTTCTGAAATAACAGTTATGAATGATAGAATTTTTTATAATGGTGGAATGATACAGTCATCTTTCTATGATTTATTTGCTGATTTGATTGAATATGAAACTATAAAGGGTTTCAAATATTTAAGAGAAATACCGATTCCATATAATAAAATTTAAGAATATGATTGATATAGAAAAAATTTATTTAAATTTGTTTATTAAGCATTTTAATTTAGAAAATGAAACTGCTGAAAGTCTTAGTAAAAAATTAAATATTAAAAAGGAAACTAAAAATAGAATTGTTTTTACAAAAACCGATGAGTTTATTAAACAAACTAAAATAGATGCTTTAGGATATGGTGTAAATGAAGCAATAATGGATGCTTTAAGAAAATATGCAGATGACGATGCATTACACAAATACATAAAAGAAGAAGGATATAAATATAATGATATGTTTACTGGTAATTTAATGAATGTTTGTGCCACTAAATTTATTATGTATCCAAATAGTGATGATGAAATAGTTCATAAAAATTTGAAAAAATTATCAAGGTATAACTACTGGGAATTTGAGGATATAAATAATGAATATAAAATTGCATATGATTAAAATATGTTTTTATTATTTTTAACAATAAAAATTTGGTAATATCAAAAATAAGTTGTATCTTTGCAATGTAATTGAGAAAAAGAAAATAATATATTGTTTAACAATTTAAATTAAAAATTAAAATGGCAAAATTTAAGGTAAACGACAATGTTGTCGTAAAGGAAACTGGTGAGAAGGGTGTTGTTAAGTGTCGTGAAGCAGTTATCGACAAGGATGCAAAGCGTACTAATGTAACGTATCTTGTTAAACTCGGAGAAGGATTTGAAAACTACAAGGTGTTTACTCGTAACGAACTTACAAAGGTAATCCCTGTTGAAGTACCTACTGCTCGTTATATGACAAAGGTATATGAAGCACCTAATGGATATAAGGTAACACTCGTGTCTATTGTCGATGTTGACCGTCATTATGAGTTTGATTACTCAGACGATATGGATGAAGTAGTTGAGCGTGAAGTTAAGACTAAGCACTTTAATCTTGGTGTTTCATTCTACAATCCTAGTGACGAGTTTGATGAGAATGTAGGCTATAAGATTGCTCGTCATCGTGCTGTTAATAGTCCGTTCTGTAGCCTTTCTGCACGTTTCCTTGGTGAGTTTAGTGAAGCCACCGTTGAGGCTCTTATGGATGTAAAGGCTAAGTATATTATTGAGCATATTGACCGTTTTGTTCATAATGCATAATATTATATGTTAGAATTAGTAATTCCACTGGCATAGTAATGTCGGTGGAATTTTTGTTTATTTAACACTATAAATTTGTTTATTCTATTTTTTTGTTGTATATTTGTCTTAAATTAAAGATATAAAAATACTAATGAGACAATTATTTAGAACAATTTTGGTAATTGGTGATGAACCTGATAAAATTATCGAAAAATATAGTGAAGAATATAAAGTTGAACCGCACCTTTTTTTAAAAAGAAGTGAAGCAGAAAAACATAGAGAAAATCATATAAGAGCGTTATCTGAAATGGCAAATGATGATAGAATTTCAGATAATAAAAAGGATTTGATTAAAGAATATATAGAGTATTTAAGAGAAATGACTGAATTAGATTATTTTCTTGAAATAACTAATGAATGTACATATGACGCAAATACATATGATGCCTATACGACTAAAAATCCAAATTCTTTTTATAAAAATGTACGTTCCCCACAGAAAGTTTTTGAGAAAAGTGGCGAAGAAAGTGGTTTTTGTAATCCATTTAAATTATATGATGATTTTATCTCTTATTCGGCACAAAAGAATGAAATTGATTGGAATTTAAATCATTTACATAACCAAGAAATATATAAGTCTGCGTGGGAACTTGTAGTGGATAATCGAGAACCAATAAATGAGCAGGAAAAGATTATTAAGGATAAAATGAAGAATAGGATAAAGTATTTTGAGAATTTCAAAACAAAAGAAGAATATGTACTTTATTCAACAGCATTTTGGACATATGGTATAGCAAGTGCAGATAAGTATGAAGAAATTGGAATGAATAACGAAACTGATATTAAATGGGTATGTGATTTTTATGACAAGTATATTAAAAATTTAGATGAAAATACTCGTTTAACATTATATGAAGTTCAAGGTTTAGATTAAAATAAATAAAAGATAATAAGAATGAGTTTAATAAATAAAATAGTTGATTATCCATCTTGTACTATTATATGGGATGAGGTATGGAAAATACCAGAGTTTAAGAAACTTCAAACAACTGAACAAAATCCATATTGGCATGGCGAAATATATGTTAGCCGACATATTGAACAAGTTGTTAATGAAATATATAAACTATGTCCGATTGAAACAAGTGATGTTTTTATGTCTGTTGGAGATGGCTCTGTTAGATGGCAGAAAAGATTTTATTTAATGTTGGCTGCTTTATTTCATGATATTGGAAAGGGAGTTACTACAAAGTGGAATGATGAAGAACAAACTTGGAAATCTCTGCATCATGCAAAAGTAGGTGAACAAATTACACGAAAACTTTTGTGGGATGAAGATTTTACTCTCAGGGAAATTATATGTTCATTAGTAGGAAATCATATGAAGCCATTATATATTTATGATTCCGATAACCCAATTCATCGAGTAATAAGATTATCAGAGGAACTTGTTCCTTTTGAATGGTTGTTGACTCTTAAAACTGCCGATTGTCAAGGTTCAATAATAAAAGAATATGATGGTTGGCGAGAAAAGTTAGATTATGCAAAAGAAATTGCGGTAAAATATGAATGTCTTAATAAACAATACACATTCCTTAATGATTATTGCCGACATAAATATTTTAATGAAAATATTGAATATCCAGTTATTGATATTGTTGATAAAGATTTTAATGATGATTTTTGCGTTTATTTTATGATTGGTATTCCTGGTAGTGGAAAAACAACTTATAGAAATACTAATTTATCTAATTTACCTGTTGTATGTCGTGATGAAATCAGAACTGAGATAGGAATTAAGGGTGAAAAACCAAAGGGTACTAAGAAACAAGAAGATGAAGTAACTAATATTCAAAATGAACGTATACTTAAATATGCAAGACAAAAACAGTCATTTATTATAGATGCAACAAATTTAAAACTGATGTATCGTGATAAGTTTAGACAAATGTTATATCCATATAAGCCTAAGATTGTTTATGTCTATATTGAAGCACCAACATATAATGAAACATTAACAAGACGTAAGGGTCAAATACCTAAAGATGTTATTAATAAGATGAGGGAAAGTTTTGAGTTTCCTAAGTTATATGAGTGTGATGAGTTAATAATAGAAAAACAATGTAATAATATTTCAATAGATTAAAGATATGACATTTTTTGATTGGGTAGCACATGAAGCACGTATAGAACATGTTAAAAAATATGGTCATATAATGATAGATTTGGAAACATTATCTACAAAAACAAATGCTTCAATAATAGAAATTGCAGCCGTTGAATTTAATAAAGAGACTGGTGAAATTGGTGATACGTTTGATGTGCTAATTTCACCAGATGATTGGGTAAAAAATAATAGAGATATAAATGGTAATACATTATTATGGTGGATGCAACAAGATAAAACGTTGTTGTCAAAATTTAACAATAATTCCGTATCGTTTTTATCATCTGCCTTAAATAAATTTACTGATTTTTATAATCATCATACTTTGTGTGGAGAGAATGAAAAAGAAACAATTGTATGGGGAAATGGTTCTACAATGGATATAACAATTCTTCAATCTGCATATGAATATTTTAATAAACCTATTCCTTGGAAATATTGGGCTGTTAATGATGTAAGAACTATTGTTGAATTAAATCCAGAAATTAAGAAGAACACTATATTTAGTGGTGATAAACATAACCCTATTGATGATTGTAAACATCAAATAAAATATTTAGTGGAAACATTAAAATCAATAAAAAAATAATAGTTAAATGTATAATAAGAAAAAAAGATACATTATAAATGAAAAGTTAAGTATTTCTGATATCGTTAATACTTATACTGATAAAATTTCAGAGAAAATCATTGATTTATCTGTTGAACAATTTAATAAAAAACAATTAAAGTACTCTCCAATAACTAATGCTCCGTATGTTGAAGGAAGTTTTGTTATTGATACTTTTGATTTTGGTAATGATAAAATGCCATCTTCATTAAAAGTTGAATATATTATGTATGATATTAATAGTGCAATTGCATATAATAATATCATAAAAACAGAAGATAAAGGAATAGTTAATTCAGAATCTGATTTTAAACAATGTTATGTTAAAATAGTTTCTGGATATATTGGTGATACTTTGTTACCCGATTTTTATACTACTATTGCACATGAGGTAA
Source organism: uncultured Mycoplasmatota bacterium (assembly GCA_949527715.1). Lineage (GTDB taxonomy): Bacteria > Bacillota_I > Bacilli_A > Mycoplasmatales > Mycoplasmoidaceae > Malacoplasma_A. Next base: position 10,367 of record CATEWF010000015.1, read on the forward strand.
CACACATATATCAATATGCTCAAGGTTTACAGAAGAAAATTGATTTATATGATGCTGTTATTAAATTATATAACAGTAATGTTAATGATGAAAATACAATTGGTTATGTCTTATATTATACATTTAAACATGAACAAGATGCAATGACACATCAATTTTATGAATTTTTAAATAGTAAAGACTATAATAACACTGAGTTTGAAAAAGCATTAGAAAGTTATACGGAATTTAAAAATTTTACTAATTCGATTAACAATGTAAAAAAGATTGATAAAAACAATTTAAAAAACATATTGAATGGTATTGGTCTTAGCATTGGAGATTATAATCAAAGAATACATTATGCTTATAAACGTTTTATTCAAAAAATGAAAAATGCTTTTGACAGAAATATGTATGAACTTGCCGAACACAGTAAAAAATTTATAATTGGCTATAATATGTCAAAACAAATGATTTTAGAAGAATGTGAGAAAAAAATTGGTTATAAGTTAACAGAAAAAATAGAAAAAATATATGAATTTTAATATAGATACATTAATTAAAATGGGTAAGGCACATTCATTACATTGTGAAGATGATTATATTGTTGTTGAAAATGATAATTTTCTTGTTGCCGCAGTATTTGATGGATGTTCTTCTGGGGTTGATTCTCATTATGCTTCAACTAAGCATAAATATCTTATGAAAGAGGTTGCCGAAAATTTTAATTGGCTATGGGATTATAAGAAAAAACATACAATTAAAGATAATGTGTTTTATTTTGTGTTTTCAGTTTACAATGAATTAAAGGGTGAAAAATATGAAGTGAATAAAGAAATGTTATCAACTATTGTATTATTGTTTATAAACAAACACACTAATGAATATGGTATAGTATTTTGTGGTGATGGATGTTGTTCTATTAATGGAGAAAACATTTCTGTACACGATGAACATGGTAATGCTGTATGGTATCTTTCTACTGTAACTGATAAACAATTTGAAGAATACTTTGAAAATTATTGTCATTATTATGAAGGTGTTATAGATAATAATATGGAAATTGCAATTTCATCAGATGGTATTGAAAGTTTTATGACGAAATATGGCAGTTATAATAAGGAATACCCGCAAGATATTTTCTTTAATACTAAAAATTCGTTGCCAGAAAAATATCATAATTGGAAACTTGAACGTTTATATAACGTTTTAACCAAAGGTAAGTTACCAAATATGGAAAATGACGAAGGCTTAAGTAACATAGATGATTTAACAATTATTAAAGTTAAAATTGATAAGGATAAGACAGATGAAGTTGCTTGATTTTGTAAAAAAGAATGAACACCTTTTAAATAAAGATAATGTATTTGTCATACTTGATGATAAAAACAAAACGATAATGCATTATGCCATTTATAGAAAGGATGACTTAGAGAAAGCGGTTTATTTATATTTTAATATTTTTACAAGTATAAAATTAACAAAGGTACAAGATGACGAGATAGCACCTTTTTATAAAAAATTGGAGATTGATGAAAATAATGTAATTAATATTAGTCGTAAAGAATTTGTCCAAGTACATAAAAAATCAATAAAAGAAGGGCTTAAAAATGATAATTCTGAGAATTTTAAACATTTAATTTCTTTTATGAATAAAAATGCAGGCTCTTTATGTCGAAATATTGGAAAAAATTCAATGTTTATTGGAATAACATCAACAGACGAAGATTTTTATTATCTATTCGTGAATAATGATAATGGTAAGATTAAATTTAATTTTAGTTCTTGTTGTGGCTCAATTGATATTATTGATAAAAAAGATTATTTGAAAGAAGATTATGATTTAATCAAATTTGTAAAATCTAACAAATATGAAATCCTTAGACAAATTGATTTATTTGAATCTGAAGTGATGATTAACGGTGTTAATTTTGGTGATAAATTCTCCTATAAAAAATATAAAGATACTTCGTTATCAACAATACTTAATCTTTATCGTCATCATATGAATAAAGATACAAAATGTATTGATATATTAGAGGATATATTAAATAATTTAGATGATGATAGGCTTAACAGTATCGTTATTTCTTTATTAAATAAAGTTATTCAAGAATACTATCATTATTATAATCCATTACCAACTGAACTAAAAAAATATTATTATGAATCATTTTATAATAAAGTTAAGTCTAAAATAGATTATGGTTGTAAAAAGATTCATAATGATAAAGTTAGAAGTTATGTGCGAAATGTATGTAAGACATTAAATAAAGAATTTATAAAGAAAAATTAGATAAATTAACATTAAAAATTTGGTTATAATAGAATAATACCATATATTTGTGTTATAAAAATAAGTTTAACTAATAAAAATTTGAAAAGTTATGAGTGAAGATAAAGTATTTATGGAATTAACTGGTAATGCAGATGATTTATTACTAGTAAATCGTGACAACACAATGAAATGCACAAGATTAATCAGATTAGACCCAACATCAACCGAAATTAATGAAGAAGTTGTTGATTTGTGCATTACTTCTACTAATATGGGTGGTCAATTTCCAATTTTTGATAAGTTGCTTGGAAGAAAAATAAAGATATCAGTTACTTTTGAAGATTAATATGCATAAAGTACGTATTAATATATACTTAGAAAGTAAGGAACAAATAAGTCTTCATACACATATTGATACTGAAGACTTATTTAATAATGGTATACAAGAATTTATTATTGATAAATGTAATAACAATAATAGTTTTAGAAATTATATCATAAGTTTTAGTGAAGCCGTTACTGGAAGAAGATATAAGCCGATTAATGCGATTTTTCAGTTTTATATAGAAGACGAAGAAATGCTAATAAAGACTAATATTAAACTCATTGATATGAGTTTTCCAGAAAATCTTCTTAATTATAATGAGGATAATTTTGATAGTGGTGCAATGCATAATGATTTCTTTTTTAAAGATACTATTATAAAATTAAAAATAAATGAATAAAAATGGATATTTTAAAAATACATACAGATTCAGTATTATGTGTTGGTGATTTACACGGAAATTTTAAAGACATTAGTTATTTTATTAAAACTTATAATATACAAAATAGTACCATTATATTTTGTGGTGATTTTGGTATTGGCTTTTATAAACCTGATTATTATAAACAAGAATTTAGTAGAATAACAAAAGAATGTAAGAAACGTAATGTATATGTATTAGCCGTAAGGGGAAATCACGATGATGTACAAGAATTCAATGGAAATACTTATAAAAAAGGTAAATATATAAAAACATTACGAGATTACACAATAGTTCAATTTTATGGGTTAGATGATATCGAAGAAAAAGCTGAAGTGTTCAATGCAATTGTCATCGGTGGGGCTATATCTATTGATAGAACATATAGATTAGCCAGAACTGAACGAAGAGCATTAGAATATATGCATTATCATTTCTGTCCTTTTGAAGAAGCATATAGAAAATGTCAGCAAGAATATTGGCTTGGTGAAGAACCGTTTTTTGATAAGGATAAACTAGACGAAATTAAAAGTAGTGGTATAAAAATAGATGCTGTTTGTACGCATACTTGCCCTCATTTCTGTATTCCATACACAAAAGATGGGATACGAGGATGGTTACTAGAAGACAGCAAATTAGAGGCTGATATTGACCATGAACGTCAAACGATGAGTAATATCTATCATAGATTGCTTGAAGATGAACATCCTATAAGTAAATGGTGTTATGGTCATTATCACTTTCATAATACTGAAAAAATAGATAATGTAACTTTCCACCTTCTTGATATGGATAGAAATGGTAAAATGGATTTTGTCGAGATAAAAAATTTTAGTAAAGATGAAAGTACTATTTCTTGATATTGATGGAGTATTAAACCATCAGGATTTTTATGAAAGAAGAGCAAATGACCAATATTTAAAATCATTACCATATCCTTTATCTGAATTTGACCCATTAGTTGTAAAAAGAATTAATGACATACTTGATGAAACAAAATGTAAATTAGTTATTTCAAGTAGTTGGAGATTTGATGAAAATTTACAGAATATTTTTGATAAAGTAGGCTTTAAACATAAAATATTTGACATTACACCTTATGGGATGGGAAAATGTCGAGGTGAAGAAATAAAACAATGGTTAGATAAACACGAAAATATTGAAAAATATGTGATTATTGATGATGATAGTGATATGTTAAAAAGCCAAAGAAAATATTTTGTTAGAACTAATGAGTTTAATGGTTTAACAGAAGAATTAAAAATAAAAATACTTAAAATACTTGAGTAATGAATTTTTTAACTAATATAGAAGAATTTTCTAAAGAAGTTAAAGTTATTGATAATAAAATTAAATCGTTATATGAACAAGCAGATGAACTTTCTGATAAAAAAATAAAATTAATGAATGATTTTATTAATTTAAATGGTAAGTTCATTAAAAGTGGAGAGCAGACGTATATTCATATTAATAGTTTGTTAATTAGACGTGATAAAATATCATTTCAAGATTCTGTAGTTGAAATATTCGGTGATATTTTTAGTTGGAATGATAGTATATATTTAGAAGAAAGAAGTTTTAGATATGATTGTAATGGATGTATAGATATTAAATTATGTGAGTTTGACGAAGTTAATGAAATCACAAAAGAAGAATATATGTTGGCTTTTGAAAAAATGATTAATGATTTGAAAAATACACATAAAAAATTAACCGAATAAAAATTATTTATTTATGATAACAAATGAAAAAATGTTTAGTTCCTCTGAAAATATTAAAAAGGAATATTGTGCGCAGATAGTTCGTATTGGTGAACTTATTCCAATAGAGGGTTCTGATTTCCTTGCACAAGTTACTGTAAGTGGTACTTCAATGGTAGTTCGTAAAGATGAATTTAAAACAGGTGATTATGTTATTTATTGTAAGAATGAAACCGTTTTGAATGAAGAATTTTTATCGAAAAATAATCTTTATGAAAGCAGCGAATTTATGCGTAATTCTAATAGAGATAAAGTAATTCCGCTAAAAGAAAAAATCTTGGAATTGTCTAACAAACCTGTTAAGACAGAAGAAGATGAAGCACAGATACAAGAACTTGAAATGCAAATAAAATCTTTTTGTGGATTTTTTAACAAATATGGTAGAGTTAAAATGATTAGGTTACGTGGTATTCCATCATTCGGATTCTTAATTAAACTTGATACTCTTGCTAATTGGAAACCTCAAGTTAAAAATATTGACTTATCAAAGTTAATAGTTAATGAGGAAATGGGAATTGGTATAGATTTCGATACTGTTTGTGACGATAAATTTATTGAAGTATATATTCCACCTGTTAAAGAAAAACCAACATCTAATTCACAAAAAAGAGAGAAGAAAAGACAGCAGAAAATAGAAAAGTTTGAACGTATTAGTAAAAATGATTTTGCATTCCATTATGATACAAACAGATTGGATGATAACATTTGGAGAATATCACCAACTGATAATGTGTCTATTTCATCTAAGCTTCATGGAACAAGTGGAATATTTGCAAATATTCCAGTAAAGACACCCATCAAACTAACATTAGTTGAACGTTTTTGGAACTATTTGCATAAAAAGGCAAATGAATTAACAATATATTTGTCTAAAAAAGTCACAGAAAACTATAAGATTGAATATGGTAATGTTTATTCTTCACGTGGAGTCATAAAGAATCAGTTCATCAATAGTAAAGTAACTGACGGTTTTTATGGCACTGATGTGTGGGCTGATATAAACGAAGTCCTTAAGCCGTATATTTTACAAGGTATGACCATTTATGGCGAGATTTGTGGTTATATAAGTGAATCAAACAAAATGATTCAAAAGGGTTATGACTATGGTTGTAGAATTGGTACTAACTTTTTCATGCCATATAGAATAACAACAATGGAAGAAAATGGAAACAAGCGTGAATGGGAGGTAACAGAAGTTTATGAATGGACTGTTAATCTAATTAATGACCATCCTGAATTAAAAGATAAGATACACCCAATTACTATATTGTATAATGGTACATTATCTGATTTGTATCCAGACGTTTCAATACAAAACCATTGGCATGAAAATGTATTATCTAAAATGAGAAATGATAAAGAACGTTTTTATATGGAATGTAATGACCCAACATGTAAGAATAAGGTTCCTTTTGAAGGAATTGTTCTTAGAGTTTCAAATGATGATAAAAGCGAAGCATTTAAATTAAAAACAACTGCCTTTTTTGAGAAAGAACGGAAAAATATTGATAAAGGAGAAGTTGATATAGAAATGTCAAGTACACTTTAAATAGAAATAAATATTCACTTATTTAATTATGTGAATATTTATTTTATATAATATTATTAACAAACGAATATGTCAGGAAAAATAAAACTTAATTTAGAAAATTTATCGAATAAAATTAATTCGATGACAGACCAAATCGCTGTTTCTAAAAAAGGTATTGCAGACGCACTACGTTTCAATGGTATCACAAACGTATCTGATACTGAAACGTTTGCACGTTATGCATATCTGATTAGAAGACTTAAATCAGCAAATGCTATGATTTTGGAATTTAATATCCCAGAAGAAGCATTAACCGATTATAAAAGAACCATTGTGCTTCCAATGGCTTTTGGTGTGGATGGTAATAAAGGTTTAGACCTTAATATTATTGCAAAAAGTGTTATTGCTAATGATAGTAAAACATACAGTTTATATGATGTTTCAACCATAGAACTTGAAGATAGAGACGAAGACCATATTATCAAAGATGCTTATAGTAACGATATCATTGACGGTAACTACATTCCTTCAATGGAGGATGTTGAGCAATATTTGACTGAAGAACAAGCGAATGAGTTTATCGAAAGTGCTAATAACTTGGGTATTAGTTTAATGTCAACAAATGATGATGGTATGTTTGAGCCAGATTCAAGTGCGACTTATTCCTATACGGTTGATTGGGGCGATGGAAGTGGCGAATTTATCTATGACCATAATAACAGTTATGAAGATAATATTGATGCTATATATCATACATATAGAAAGCCAGGTACTTACGATATTAATATTAATGGTGTATTTAAACGTATATTGACACAAGGTGATGATCAAGGAGCACTTGAAAACGGAAAAGTTAAAGATACTGATGGTACAACTATTAATAATAGTTATAACTATGGTATGATAAAACATTTAGTTGAAGTAATTGCTTGGGGTAATACTATGTTATCAAACATGGAATCAGCATTTAAAAGATGCGAAAAATTAACTACAATTCCAATGTATGATACAACTAACTCATTTAGTGATGTAACTAATTTCTCTAATACTTTTAGACGTTGTTATAAACTTGCTTCACTACCATTTAATGAAAATACAAATAAAGGTCTTTTCTCTGGATGTGAAAAAGTAACTACTTTTGCAGGATGTTTTAGAGAATGTACAAGTCTGTCTGGTAATATTCCACCAAAATTAATTGATGGTTGCCCTAATGTAACAAGTGTTGCAGAAATGTTCTATGGCTGTACTGGTATTACAGGTAAAATTCCTGTTGATATGATTGCAGGTTTGACTAAACTTACAAGTGCAAATTCGATGTTTGCTAATTGTAGAGGAATTAATGATGAACTGACACCTGGTTTGTTCGCAACTTGTCCAAATATTTCAACAATTAGTGGAATGTATCAAAATTGTACAGGATTGCATGGTAATATTCCTAATGGAATGTTTACAGGAATAACTACATTAACAAATGTAAGTACTTTATTCGCTGGTTGTACAGGTATTGATGGTGAAATTCCTGATGATTTATTTGAGGATTGTGTTAATATAATAACTATAACAGAAATATTTAGCGGTTGTACAAAGATTACAGGACTTATCAAGAAAGGTGCTTTTAGTAATTTATCAAAACTAACATCAATGCAACGTGCTTTTAGAGGTTGTTCTTCAATTACTGGATTTGAAAGTGGTGCATTTGAAAATCTAAGTGCTAATGGTTTAAATTGTTTTGAAGCATTTGAAAATTGTAAAGCAATAGCATCAATTCCTGATAATTTAATTAATGGTATAAGTGGATTGAATGTACGACTTGATAGAATGTTCCCTAATTGTACAGGAATTACATCAATTGGTGCTAATAATTTATCAACATTGAAGGTTGCAGATGCAAGAGGTATGTTTGGTGGTTGTACATCACTAACAACAATTGCTGACTTTGGTGAAGGTGGAAGTAATTTCAATACAGATTGGAGTAGTGAAGAGTTCATACAACGATGGTATGGTGCTTTTGCTAATACTGCTATTGGTATGGCAGAAGAAACATTAGTAAGTGCTGAATTAGGTGGATTTGGTGCAAGAAAAACTAATAGTTCGGTTGGTAAAATTGTTACTCTTAAAAAAGATGAACAAGGCAAGTATTCATATGAATTAATTGAGGTTAAAAATTTTAAGTATAATGAAAATACACCTCCAATAGGTATTGTATATGCTGATGTTTATCTTGACCCATCGAAGTCAACACCTACCATTG
>CATEWF010000016.1 GCA_949527715.1 uncultured Mycoplasmatota bacterium
AACCAACGACCTTCAGGTTATGAGCCTGACGAGCTACCAAGCTGCTCTATCCCGCGATAATGGCGGATGATGAGGGATTCGAACCCCCGCGTGCATTGCTGCACCTTTCGGTTTTCAAGACCGATCCCTTCAACCGGGCTTGGGTAATCATCCGTGTATCACTATTATATGAATATAATGAGTGATTTACTTTTTTTATTATTGGTGGAGCTTGCAGGACTCGAACCTGCAACCGACCGATTATGAGTCGGGGGCTCTAACCAATTGAGCTAAAGCTCCTAATATGGTGGCAGGGGTGAGATTCGAACTCACGACACCCCGGGTATGAGCCGAGTTCTCTAACCAACTGAGATACCCTGCCGTAAATGGTCGGGAAGACAGGATTTGAACCTGCGACCCCTTGGTCCCAAACCAAGTGCTCTACCAAGCTAAGCTACTTCCCGATGTGTAGATATTTATAAATTATAACAATATTACTAATTTTTTTAAAAAATAATCAAAATGGTTTAATATTTATTTTATATAAAAGAATTATGAATAAAAAAATTTTAAAAAGTGTCTTTTTAACATCATGTGGTTTGGGAATTGCTTCTCTAATTCCTATTACAACTACAAGTTGTAAAAAAAGAGAAACAACACAACAGTTACAAGTTACATATAACCACATTCATTACAAAGGAGATTATAAAATTGATGGATTTTCTGGTGATGAATATGGTATTGATTTACCTGAAAATCAATTAAATGGAACAAATTTAATTTCAGTTAATTTATTTAACAAATTAACTCAAGAAACTAGTGAAGTTGATATTAATGATGTTAAATTTACCGTTATTAATTTAAATTTAAAAAAAATAATTAAATGAATTTCAATTAAACCAATTTCAATTGATTCATCAAAAGCAAGAATATATTGAAATTCTAAGAATGTTAATGAAGGAACGTACAGATTTTGTATTAAAGCAGAATATAGAGGCTTAAAAACTATTATTGATAGTAATTTCCAATTAAATTTAGCTGCTCCAGATTCTACCAAAATAAGACTATCTTTCAATTAGTGATAACTATTACAATACTAAAGTGAATGAAGGAACAACTCTTCCTGACAAGATTTCATTCAATTCAAAATCTCTTCAACCAGTTAACATTCAATGAAAAATTGAAGAAATTATTGGTCCAAATGCTTTAAATCATGAACAGATTTTTTGTAACTGAATATCGATAGATGAATATGGACAAATAGCAATTAGTCCTCCACCAGAAAACAATCAAAAAATTGCGAATAATAATTATGTTTTTCGTATATATGCAACAAATGGTTCAGATTTAACGTCAACTTCTAATTACATATATTTGCAAGTATCAGTAGATTGAAAAATTAACTATGTTTCAAAATGTTATCTTGATTATTCTTCAAGCACATTAAATGGATTCAATCAATGATATATAGATAATGCTTCTATTTTTTTATTTGACACATTATGCATTCCTACTGATGTTAGTGCAATTGCAGACTTTGCTTTTAATGGTCCATTAAGAATGCCAGTTGGAATCAACTCTTTATTATTTCTTGATGATGATACAAATGACACGAGAGAAATAACAATAGGGCAAAGTGCTTTTGCTCATAATTTTTATTTAAATAATGTTCATATACCAAAATACATTAAAGAAATTGGAGAACATGCTTTTGCGCAAACTAGTCTACAAAATATTGATTTTGACAATACTAATCCATATTTTTCTTATTCAACTGAATTAGTTAATGACTATGAAAAAAATGAATGTAAAGCAATTTATCTTAAAAACCAAGATTTTAGCTCTGGATCACTGGTTGGTAATTTAATTTGTGGTTGTCCGTGCATTAATTTAGCTCAAAAAGGAATTGGTAAACAATACTTTATGGATTGCTATGGTTTAACAGGATTAATCTTGTTGAATACTACTTATAAAATCGAAAACCATGCATTTTTTCGTTGTATTAATTTGTCCAAGATTACTTGAAGGGATGTAGGATCAACTGATGGCTTGAATATTGACAAATATTCATTTCTAGGAATTGCTTCTCCAGGATTATTGATTGCTGGAAATAAATATTGTTCTTGTGACCAGATCTATTCAAAATTAATTGATTTTTCTAGTTTTCCTTCAAATTGACAAACCCAAAACGAACAAAGATAATTAAATCCACGGTTTTGTGGATTTTTTATTAATTATTAAATATTTGCTAATTAATTAGTGATATTTCCAAATATCATAATAAAATAAAAATATATTTATATTTTTAATAGGAGAGCTATGGCAAAACAAATTAAAGCAAACGAAGTAGCATTTGAAATTGTTTCTCTTGCTGGTGATGCAAGAAGTATTTATTTAGAATGCTTAAACAGTTTAAAAAAATCTACTGCTAAAAATCGTGCAGCAGTTATTAAATCTGTGAGAACAAAAATGAATGAAGCAAAAGATTTACTTGACGAATGTCATGTTAAACAAACTGATATTCTTCAAGGTGAAGCACAAGGAAAGAAACAAGACATTTGTTATTTAATGGTTCACGCACAAGACCACTTAATGACTACACTTCTTTTACAAGAAATGCTAGAAGCATTTATTGATTTATACGAAAGAGTAAAGTAATATGAAAATCGGTATAGTTAGTGATACTAAAAATAATGCTGTTAAAAAAGAAGTAATGGCATTTGTTAAAAAAATGGGACACACACCTGTTGATTTTAACAAGAAAAAAGATATCTTAGCTAATTGTCAAGATTTAGTTGATGCTTACAATGCTAAGAAAATTCAACGTGGATTAGCAATTGACGATTGAGGAATTGCTACTTTTATGTTTTTAAGTAAACATAAAGGTATTGTAGTTGCTGAAATCAATGATGAACATTCAGCAAGAATGACTACTGAACACAATAATAGTAGTATTCTTACTTTCGGAACTTGCATTTCAACAACTCACCAAATCAAAAACATGGTAGAAAAATTCTTAAAAGCAAAATATGAAGGTGGACGTCATAAAGTAAGAATTGATATGATGGATACTTTATTATGTAAGGAGGTTAAGTAGTATGAAAATTGCTATTGGATGTGACCACATTGTTACTCCTATTAAGGATCAAGTAGTTAAGTTCTTAACTAAAAAAGGTCATAAAGTTATTGACTGTGGTACTTATGACTTAGTAAGAAGTCACTACCCTATATATGGTTTTGAAGTTGCTAGACAAGTAGTATCTAAAAAAGCAGACTTAGGTGTTTGTATTTGTGGTACTGGTGTAGGAATTTCAAACTCTGCTAGTAAAACAAAAGGCGCACGTGTATGCTTAACAAGAGACGTAGCATGCGCTGTTGCTGCTAGAAAACTTTATGATGCAAACATCATTGCTATGGGTGGAAGAATTAGCGGTCAAGGATTAATTGAAGAAATTGTTAATGCTTTTATTACTACTAAATATGATGGTAAATCAAATAAAAATATTATTAAAACAATTAATAATGTTATAGTTAAAGATAACTACGACATTCATCAATTTGATAAAGAAATCGATGTTTGACACCGTGGTGGATATTGTGAAGGTGAAAAACAAGATAAAATTGCTTTACCAAAAACTTGAAAGAAAAAGTAGTTAATTTATATTAGGAGAAAACCAATGAATCAAACAGAAAAACATACGTTTGGTAAATACTATTTGCAAACTTTTGCAAATGGTATTAAACGTTTTACACAATCAAAATGAATGGTTGCTGTAGTTAACGGATTTATTGCTGTAATGCCAATTATTATTACAGCATCTATCTTTACATTACTTGGTGCTTTACCTGAAATGATTTTAACAATCATTTGACAAAGTGAAGGACCAACTGCATGAAAAGAACACATTAACTATGCAATGTTTAGTGATTACCAAGGATGAGCTAGTGCAATATCTAACTGATCAATGGGTATCATCGGTATGTTAGCAACCGCTGCTATTGCTAAGAACTTGGCAGTTGAATTAAATAACAAGTTACCTTTTGAAAGAAGAATGAATGAAACAGTTATCTTCTTTGCTGCAATTTGTGTTTATTTAATGTTATCAGTAATTGAATTTACTGTAGGTGATAATGATGCATGAAAACAAGTAATGCCTGATCACACAGGTCGTGCTATTTTTGTTGATGGTATGGCTGCACAAGGTATCTTACCTGGTATTATTATCGGTTTAACTTTACCATATGTATTCTATATTTCATATAAGAGAAACTGAACTATTAGATTACCTAAACAAGTACCACAAACTATTTGTCAAGCTTTCTTAGCAATTATTCCATTATTCTTAACTTTTGCTATTTATGGAACAATTGGATATACATTTAATATGTGTTTGGGTCAACCAATCCTATTTGCATTATTTGAACAAATCCAAAAAGGATTAGCTGGTAATCCAAACTTAAATGACTCTTACGGATTAATCTGTATTTATACATTAATGGAAGGTGGCTTCTGATTCTTAGGTGTTCACCCAGAACCAGTTCATGCAATTATGCGTGCTACTTTCTGATTTGATAATATTGCTGCTAATGCTTCTGAAAACGCTGGACACATTTTCATTGAACCATTAATGTATGGTTATGGTGCAATGGGGGGATCTGGTGCTACATTAATGCTTCCAGCATTATGTTTGTTATGCTGCCGTTCATCTCAAATGAAAGTTACTGGTAAGACTGCAGTATTACCAATCTTATTCCAAGTTAATGAACCTGCATTATTTGGTGTACCAACAATCTTAAACCCAATATTTGCTTTACCAATGATCTTTACAGGTATGATTAACGACGTATTATTTAAAGCATTTGCTGATGGATTTGCAAGTCAATTCCATGCTGGTTCTTTATACTTGCCATGATCAACACCTTACTTCTTACAAGCTGCATTACCAACTCCAACAAGTTGAGTTCCATGAGTATTTAACTTAATTGCCTTAGCTGTATGTACATTAACTTATTTACCTGCAGTATTAATTCAAGATAAACAATATTTAAAAGATGAAAAAGCTAAATTAGGTGTTAATGCGATTAGATTTAATCCAGTATCAGGATTTGACATTCTTAAACGTTCAATCTTTGTATATGACCCAGCAGCTAAAAAAGCTTTAAAAGCTTTTAAAAAAGAACAAAAACAAGTATTAAAAACAAAACTTAATACTACTAAATCTGAAGCTTCTAAAAAACAATTAAAAGCTAAATATTCATTTGCAGTATTAAAAGAAACTAAAGATAACATTTACTTAGAATTGAAGAATTTAACTAAGTTCTATGAAACTTTAGCTAAATCAGCTAAACAAAAACTTGAAAACAAAAAACAAGCCGGTAGTGATAAAGTTGATGCATTAATTGCAGACAAACAACAAAAAACTAAAAACAAACGTAATAAAGTATTTGCAAAAATTAACAAGTGAAAAGAAAACTTAAAAATTTACAATGCTATTATTGCAACTAAGAAAGAAAAAGGTAAAGAAAAACATCTTCCAGATAAGAAAATTAATCAATCTTTCACAATTAAACACGCAAACAACAAAATTGTAACAGCTAAGAAAAAAGATGCTAAATATGAAGCTATGCTTCAAAAATACAGTAATGATAATGTTTCAATCAAGAAACATCTAAAAGATCTTGATGTTAAATTCCAAAAAGAATGTTTAGACATCGACAAAGGATTAATTAAATCAAATCACAAGGTTTACAAGAAGTTTGAATCTAAGATGAAAAAATTCTTAGAAAAATCTAAAAAGCAAGGTCATAACATGGGTACATTCCGTACTATTCCTGCATTAGCAAAATATAAGAATTTAGATTTATTATTAGAAAAACATAATAAAAAAGCAGAAACTACTCGTCAATCTTGAAAATCACTTATAGAATCTAACAAAAAAGAATTGTTAGCTGGTAAAAATCCATGAGCTGAAAATGTTGGTATTGCTGAACAAGTAGTAGCTAACCAAACTCCTGAACAAGCAAAACAAATTAATACTACTAAGAAAGAACAAAAACAAGTTGCTAAAGCAACTAAGGGACTAGATCCTAATAAAAAGTATCAAGTATTAGTATTATGTTTAGGTGCGGGAAGTTCTGCCGTATTAGCTAACACAATTAACAAAGGATTAAAACAATCTAAAGTAACTAACATCAAAGCTGCTGCTCTTGCATGAGGTCAACACGAATCTGCTCTTAACTCATCAGATTTAGTTGTTCTTTCTCCTCAATTAGGTTCACATGCAAACAATTTATCTAAGCAAGCTGAATCTGTAGGATTCAAACTATTAGCTTGTAGAGGAAGGGATTATATTGAACTTTCTAAAAATCCAGCAGGTGCTGCTGAATTAGTTATTAAAAAACTTTCAGAGGAATAATTATGAATAATTACAAACAACATAATCTAGTTAATATGAATGAAATGTTGCATAAAGCGCAACAAGGACACTATGCAGTACTTCATATTAATGCAATCAACTTTGATTGAATCAAAACTACAATTCTTGCTGCACAAGAAACAAATTCACCAATTATTATTGCTTTAACTGGTAAATCAATGGCTGGTATGTGTAACCCAGAAACTGTTGCTCATATGGTTTATGATTTAATGGATCATTATAAAGTAACCGTTCCAGTTGCTCTTCACTTAGACCATGGTTCATATGAGGATGCACTTGCATGCATTAAAGCAGGTTTTAGTTCTGTAATGTACGATGGTTCACACGTTCCTTTTGAAGAAAACATTAAGAAAACAAATGAAGTTTTAGCTCTAGCTAAACAATATGATGTTTCAGTAGAAGGTGAAGTTGGTGCTATCGGTGGTAAAGAAGATGGTGTTACTGGTAATGGTGAACAAGCTAACCCAGAAGAATGCTCTAAACTAGCTGCAACTGGTATTAGTTGTTTGGCTGCTGGTATTGGAAACATTCATGGTTTATATCCAGCAAACTGAAAAGGTTTAAATTTTGATTTATTAGAACAAATTAAAAATAAAACAAACCATATTCCATTAGTTTTACATGGTGGAACAGGAATTCCAGCTGAACAAGTTCAAAAAGCAATTAATTTAGGTGTATGTAAAGTTAATGTCGGTACTGAAACTTTAGTTGCTTTCACAAACCAAGTTAGTGCTTACTTTGAAGCAGGCAAACATAAAGAAGGTAAAGGGTTTGATCCTAGAAAATATTTACCAATCGCTTATGATGGTGTAAAAGCCAAGATTATTGAAAAACTAAAAATTACTGGTTCATTAGGCAAAGCTTAAAAAAACGAGTATAATATCATATAGGAGAATAAATTATGAATAAAAAATTAATTAAAACTATTACGAGTATTACTTGTGGTTTAGGAATTGTTGTATCAATTCCATTTGTAGCTACAAGCTGTGGTTCTAGTCTTACACCTATTTCAAAAATTGAAATTAAATATACAGGTACTAAAAATCTTTCTTTAAAAGTTAATGAAACACCAACTTTTGCTGGAACATTTTCAATTTTAGAAAATGGTTACGATAAAACTTCTGAATATGATCTTGTTCTTTCAGAAGGTATTTCAAACAACCTACGAATTATTGATAATAAACTTAGTGTTTATAAAGAGTGAACGCAAAACTATAATGCAGATTTTTATGTTAAGGTTGTAAATAAAGGAACAAATGAATCTCTTGCATACTTAGATGGGTTTACAATTAGTGTAACTGGTGCAGATACTGATAAAACAATTGTTTTAACTTCCTCTATTTCTGGAAGAATATGTGATTGCCAAGACAGCTCAGCTGTACAAAATGAATACAAAACCGATCCATTCCTTGTTGTAAATACAATCGGTTTGCCTGATGATGCACAATTTAATTGATGTGTAGTTCCTGAAAGTCCTACAACAACTTCAGATTTTTCGGAATGACTAGTTAATGGTAAAATTAATGTGAGTTCAGAAAATAATTCTCATTTCTCATTAAATTTTCAGTTTTTAAAAACTTCTATGCCAGATGAATTTGTACTTTATTTTTATATTTTCTGTCAATGTCAGCAACCACAAATTATAAGTAATAAAATTCATGGTTTTTCAATATCAATTTGCTGTTAAATGTATAAATTTTTTAAAAACAATAAGTAATATAAAATATTGATAACAACAATTTATATCATTAATAATTTCATCAGTAAACCTTTTTACCAGAATATAAAACAGCAAATTATAGTTACGAATAATTGAGTTTGATAGTAAAAACTTACTTCATAATTAGGTTCAACTAACTAATAATTAACAACGTGTTATTATAAAATCTGAAATGTTATTTGTCTTACTGCCATTTATTTGTGCATATAAACTAAATGTAAAAATGTAAAACGCATCGCCTTGTTGAACTAACTTTGATGTAGCAGAGGCGTGATTTTAGAGAATCTTCTTGACCATTAGAAGCAATTTCTAAAGCAAGATATTCTCTTCAATTAACTGTATGTTCATCTAAATTTTTTACATCAAATATTCAGATTGCATTACTTAAATCAAAACCAGGAGTCATAGTATAAATTGTTCCAAAAGATCACACATCAGCTGCACTATCTCCTGGAGAATAATACACTATACCCAAATCTTTTTGTTCTCCATCAGAATAAATGATATCACCAACGATTTTCTCATTTTTACAACTTATCGAAATAAATGGAATTGTAATTAGACTTAGATTGGTACTAATACCAATAATTGATTTAATTAGTTTTTTGTTCATATTTCTTCTTTAATAAAATTAAATATAAATATTAACCTAAAAAATTTTATTCACAATTCCGCCACCAAGACATTTGCTGCCAGAATATAAAACAGCAAATTGTCCCGGTGTCACAGATAATGTTGGCTTGTAAGTCAACATTATCTTTTTATTTTTAATTTCATATTTACCATCAATTAATTCTTGACGGTGTCTAAATCTAATTTGGACTTTTCCTGACTTTTTAGGATTAGGATTAATTCAATTAAATTGTTCTACTTCACATTTAGTAGAAGTTAAGTATTTATCTTTATTGATGCTATCAACAACATAGACAATATTTTTTTTGAAATCTTTTGCACAAACAAAATATTTATTTTGTTTTCCACCTAATCCTAAATTTTTGTTTTGACCAATTGTATAAAAAGTCATTCCATCATGTTGACCAACTACTTTTTTTGTAACTATATCAACTATTTTTCCATTTTTAATAGGAATATAGTTATTTAAAAAATCTTTAAATTTTCTTTCACCAATAAAACAGATTCCGGTTGAATCTTTTTTATTTCAATTATCTAAACCTTGTTCGTGTGCAATTTTTCTTACATCGTCTTTTGGTAAGTTTCCTATAGGAAACAACGTTTTAGATAATTGATCTTGATTCAATCAGCACAAAAAATATGTTTGATCTTTATTTTCATCTTTTGCTTTAGTTAGATAATACTGATCTTTAGTTTTCTTAACATTAGCATAATGACCCATTGCTATCTTGTCACATTTAAATTTTTTAGTAGCATATTTAATGAACTCATTAAATTTGATGTATTTATTACATAAAACATCAGGATTTGGGGTTCTACCTTTTTTGTATTCAGCTATTAAATATTTAAATACTTTATTTCAATACTTTTTAATAAAATCAACACGATAGATTTTAATACCCAATTTATCCGCAACCTTCTTTGCATCATTAAAGTCTTTTTGAACATTGCATGTTTCTTTAGTTTCGCTAACATTACCTAAAAAGTCGTTATTAAGATATGAATCTCAGTTTTGCATAAACAAACCAATGACTTCATATCCTTGTTTTTTAAGTAAGTATGCACAAACAGAGGAGTCTACTCCTCCCGACATTCCTAAAACTACTCTTTGATTTTTTTTCATTAGTTGTGCGCTTGTTTATATTATAAACTTAGTGTAAATATATAATTAAATATAAAGTATTGGAGTTAAACATGTCGACACCACACAATCAAGCAAAAAAAGAAGATATTGCAAAAGTAGTTTTAATGCCTGGAGATCCATTAAGAGCAAAGTTTGTTGCAGAAAACTATTTACAAAATGCCAAATTAGTTAACTCTGTAAGAAATATGTATGCTTATACAGGAGAATATAAAGGCAAAAGAGTAACAGTGATGGCTCATGGTATGGGTATACCATCAGTTGGTATTTACTCATATGAATTATTTAAATTCTATGATGTAGACTATATCATAAGATTTGGAACCGCTGGCGGATACAAAGAAAATATCAAAGTCGGTGATGTAATCATTGCTAAATCTTCATTTAGTGAATCTAGATATGCAATTGATCTAGGTATTAAAGATGCACCAAAAATCTTATATCCTTCTAAACTTTTATTAGATAAAGCAATTGAATCAGCTACTTCGTTGAATATGAAATATCACTTAAGTCAAGTAGCAAGTGAAGATGTATTTTACAATTGTTATACATTAGAACAAAACATTGCAAGAACTCAAAACTCAGACGCTGTTGAAATGGAAGCATATGCATTATATGCAAATGCTCAATTATTAAATAAGCATGCTCTAACAATTTTAACTTGTTCTGATTCAATGATCACTGGTGAAGAAATGAGCCAAGAACAAAGACAAACATCAACTAAAAACATGATTGAGTTAGCGTTAGACATTGCAACAAGATTGGAGTAGATTATGAATTACAACAGATATATTGACCACACATTATTAAAACAAGATGCTTCTATTGAACAAATAGAAAAACTTTGTAAAGAAGCAATCAAACACGATTTCTTTTCAGTATGTATCAATCCTTGATACATACCTGCTTGTAAAAAATTCTTAACAGGTTCAAATGTTAAAGTTTGTACTGTTATTGGTTTCCCTTTAGGATCAATGACAACTGAAGCAAAAGTTTTCGAAACTAAAGATGCAATAGCAAAAGGTGCTGATGAAATAGATATGGTTTTAAATATTAGCCAATTAAAAGCTAAAAACCTTAACTATGTTGTTGATGAAATCAACAAAATTAAAGCTGAATGTCCAAATAACGTTTTAAAAGTTATTATTGAAACTTGCTTGTTATCTGAAGAAGATAAAATCAATGCATGTAAATGTGTAAGTCAATCTAATGCTGATTTTATTAAAACCTCAACAGGTTTTAGTACTGGTGGAGCAACGGTTGATGATGTTAAATTATTAAAACAACACACAAGTTCTAATAAAAAAGTAAAAGCTGCTGGTGGTGTCAGAACTCACCAAGATTTAGTAGATATGGTAAATGCTGGTGCAGAACGTATTGGAACATCCAGAGGAGTAGATTTAATTAAATAATGAATTTCTTAGATATCATTGAAACTAAAAGAACTAAAAAAGAATTGAATCAAGAACAAATTCAATTCTTTATTGATTCTTATGTAAATAATAAAATTCCTGATTATCAATCAGCTGCATTTTTAATGGCAATAAATCTAAGTGATTTAAATTTAGAAGAAACATACTATTTGACAAAGAGTATGTTATATTCTGGTAACACAGTTGATTTATCAACTGTTAAAGGAATTAAGATTGATAAACATTCAACTGGTGGAGTGGGAGATAAAGTCTCAGTTATTATTGGACCTATTTGTGCAGCTTTTGGTTTAAAAGTTGCTAAGATGTCTGGTAAAGGATTAGGGCACACTGGAGGGACAATTGATAAATTAAACTCAATTGGAGTAAATACAGACCTATCTTTAAACCAATGTAGACAATTATTAAATAAAAATGGAATTTTTATTACTGCTCAAACTGAGGATATTGTTCCAGCAGACAAAAAAATCTATGATTTAAGAAATGCAACAAGCACAGTTGATTCAATTCCTTTAATTGCTTCTTCGATTGCTTCTAAGAAAATTGCTATGGGAACCGACTATGTATTTATTGATGTAAAAGTTGGTGATGGTGGTTATTGTGAAACAATTGAAAAAGCAACTAAACTTTCAAAAATCTTGGTTTATCTATTAAAGAAATTTAATAGAAAATGTATTGTTCATATTACTAATATGAACCAACCTCTTGGTAGAGCAATTGGTAACATGGTAGAAATGAAAACATCAATTGAATTTCTACAAGGTAACTATGAATCAGATGATATTAAAGAATTAATATATGAATTTGTTTCTGATATCTTAGTATCTACTAAGATATGTAAGAACAAACAAGTTGCTCTTAAAGAAGTTGATAATGTTATCAAATCTGGTAAAGCATTAGATAAATTCTACGAATGAATTAAATCCCAAGGTGCTGATGTTAAAAAGATTAGTAAGAACAACTTCTTTAATCCTAAATACAAATACGAAGTAAAAGCAACAAAGAGTGGATTTATTAAATATAAATCAACTCGTGAAGTAGGAATGGTATCATTCCTACTTGGTGCTGGAAGAGTTGTAAAATCTGCTCCAATTGATTTCCAAGCAGGAATTTATCTTAACAAGATAATTAACGAAAAAGTAAAAATTGGTGAAACGGTTGCTACACTTTATTCATCAAATAAGATTCCAAAAGAACTAATTAAGAGATTTTCTAACAACATTGAGTACTCTTCAAAGAAGTTTAAACAAACCCCAAATATTGTTAAAATTATTAAGTAATAGTAAATATGAAAGATCAAATATATTCACAACTTAAAAAAGAGTTAAATAACTCTTATAGTCCATATTCAAAATTTAAAACAGCTGCATTAGTGGTTACTGATAAAGGTAACTATCTAGGGTGCAACATTGAAAATGCTTCTTATTCATTAACAAATTGTGCTGAAAGAAGTGCGATTTTCAATGCTATTAGTAATGGAGCAAAACAATTTAAGAAATTATATTTGATTTCTTCATCTAATAAGTTAGATGTAATTCCATGTGGAAGTTGTTTGCAAGTAATGGCAGAATTTTTTAAACCAATAACTCCAATAGTTGTTTATTCAAATTCTGGTAAGGTTGTTAGCTATCAATTAAAGGATTTATTACCTAAAACTTTTACTAAAAAGGAGTTAAATAATGCCAAAAAATAATTTAGTTGATCTTTGATTGAAATCAAAAAAAGTTTCAAAGCAAGATAAACAACTGATTAAAGAAATGTCAAAGGAACAAATTAAAGTTAACTTTGACAATTCTTTAATGGTTTTTGGAACGGCAGGTATCCGTGCTAAGATGGGACCTGGTACAAAGCAACTAAACGAGTTTACATATCCTCAAATTACTATAGCTTATGCAAAATACATTGTAAAGCATTTTAAGAATCCTTCTATTGTCATTGGACATGACAATAGATTAAACTCTATTGAATACTCTTATTTATGTGCAAGAGTCCTATCATCTTTTGGAATAAAAGTTTATTTGTTTAATAAAAACAAATTAATGCCTACACCAATTATCTCTTATGTAATAAGAGAACTTAAAACCTCTGGAGGAATTATTGTTACTGCCAGTCATAATCCAAAAGAATATAATGGATTTAAAGCATATAACCCAGATGGCGGACAAATCTTACCAGATGTAGCAAATGAAATTGCTTCATACATGCCTAAACCTAAAGATATTTTAAATGTTACATTCAAACCAATTCTTAAAAACATCTTAGCTATTGATGATAAATATGTTGATAAATATTTATTAGAAGCTAAACAAGCTTTAGTTGATCAAAAAATTATTTCTCGAAAAAAAGCATTTCCAATCATTTTTACAGGACACCATGGTACATCTTGTGAGTTACTACCTAAATTTTTAAAATCTTTAGGTTTTAACATTATTTCTGTAAAAGAACAATGTTATGAAGATCCTAACTTTACTAATTCTCCTTCTTCAAATCCAGAAGATGCTAATTCATTTAATTTAGCAATTCAATACGCTAAAAGAAATAAATCAAAAATTATTATCGGTATTGATCCTGACGCTGATCGAATGGCTGTCATGATCAACAAAAATAACAAATGAAGATTAATGACTGGTAATGAAATGGGAATTCTTTATACATGATATGTACTAAACAATAAGAAATTTAAAAAAACTCCATATGTTGTTTCTTCGTGAGTTTCAAACAACTTAATTGATAGAATTTGTAAAAAGTTTAAAGCTAAAGTTTATCGTACAGGAACTGGCTTTAAATGAATGGGTGCTTTAGTTTCTCAAAAACTAAATAAAGAAGACTTTGTAGTAGCATTTGAAGAAGCAATCGGAGCATTAAATACTACTCTCAATAGAGATAAAGATTCTTTTACTGCAAGCGCTTTAGCACTTGAAATATATACAAAATACCAAAAACAAAATATGTATTTTGTAGATATTCTAAATAAATTTATTTATCCTGAATACGGATATTGATATGGTGAGACTGTTGCATACAGTTATGCAAATATTTTAGATTGAAAACCAGTTGTTCAATCTAAACTAGATATGTTGAAGAAATTTAAAGTTAAAAAGATTGATAAATATGAATTAAAGAAAGTTATTTGAAACAAAGAAGGTGATTGTTTGGATTGAATTCTAAATGGAGATTCTTGAATTAGATTTAGAGTTTCTGGTACTGAACCTAAATTTAAAGCCTACTACAACTTGTATGCTAAAGATCAAAACACTCTTGATAAGCAAGTAAAGAAAGTCAAAGAATTTGTTACCATTCTTTTGAAATAATTAAAAATTAACTTTTTGTTGCAAAAAAAAAAAAAAAACGAGTATAAATATCATATAAGAGAATAAAAATATGAAAAATAAATTATTAAAAGCTTTGACTTGTTTTGCAGGAATATTTGCAATTGGATCAACAATTGCTATTACTTCTACAAGTTGTGGTTGTAGTAACAAACAATCAATAAGAGCATTACCTGATCAAGTTTATGATATTGATGAAACAACTCATGAATTAAAAGGATTTAAAAGTGATTTTTTAAACAATCCAGACTCTGAAATTTATCAAGAAAATTTTAAAGATTGTGATACTATGAGGATTCCAGCTGATGTTACAAGTATTGGCTTTAGTGCTTTTGCTAATACTGATTCTCATCCTGCGCAAACATTAGTTCCATCATTTATTACAAAATTAACTTTTGCTAAAGGATCTCAATGTTCTTCAATTAGTGGTAGTGCTTTTATTAAAGCTGCTTCATTAACTTCTGTAACATTCCCAAGCAGTTTAGTAACAATTCAAAATTCGTGTTTTGGCGAATGTTCACGATTAACTACTATCGATTTTTCAAAATGTACTAGTCTTGAATCATTTTTTGGTTCTGCATTTCGATGGTGTTCATTATTAACTTCTGTTGATTTATCAAATTGTAGTAAATTGACTACAATTAATGGTTATGTTTTTGGAAGTTGTTTAGAATTAACTTCTGTAATATTCCCAAGTGGTTCAATTACAATCGGTGATAGTCTTTTTTATGAATGTTCAAAATTAAATAATATTGAATGAGAATCTTGAGCTGGAAGTGAAAGTATTAATTTAAGTTCAACTTCTTTTAGTGGTGTTTGTCAAGAAAAAAGGACAGTTAAAGTAATTGATCCAACTGATGAAGCACACAATAGTGCTAAATTACTTGAATATCTAAAAACTAATGGTGGATTACCAGACACTTGAAATGCAGCTTAATTAACCTTTTTTTTAATGAGCAGACACATTCAAAAAAAATGAGTGTGTTTTTTTTATCTTTTTGTTGCAAAAAAAAAAAAAAAAACGAGTATAAATATTATGTAGGAAAACAAATTTTTATATTTGTTCTCTATCTTTTTTTTGTTCAAATTGAAAACCAACATTGATTTCTTCGATCATGAGCATCTACATTTGATTTAGGTAAAGAGAACAAAATTTTAATCCACATTATGTCATGATTTAGTACATAAGTTGGATTATGAGATTAGTATTTTTGGTTTTTGATAATACTCTCAATAACATTTAATATTAAATATATAATTAATGTATATTTATATTGAGGTATTAACATGGCAAATTTAAACAAATTCATCTTTGGAAACTGAAAGATGAATATGACATACAACCAAACAGAATCTTTTTGTAAAGAATTTAACAAATTGGTTAAAAAAGACAAAATATTAAAATCTACTAACATTCAATTTGGTGTTGCACCAACATTTTTAGGTTTATTACCAACTAGAAGTTTATTAAAACTTCCTGCGATTATTGGTGCTCAGAATGCATCTGCAATTGAAAAAGGCGCTTACACTTCTCAAATTTCATATTCGCAATTAAAAGAATATAACATTAATTATGTTATATTAGGTCACTCTGAAGTAAGACAATATTTAGGGGAAACTGATAAAGATATTAATGCTAAAGCAATTAAATTAGTTTCTGAAAATATGGTTCCAATTATTTGTGTTGGTGAATCGTTAAAAGAATATGAAGCAAAGAAAACAATTAAAGTTTTAGAAAAACAAATAATTGAAGACACTAAAGGTATCGCAGACAATAATGCTATAAGTGTTATTATTGCTTATGAACCATTATGGGCAATTGGTACAGGAAAAACTCCTACAACAAGAGAAATTCAAACAGTATGTACAGAAATCAGGAGAATTTTGAAATCTGTATTTAAAAATAATGCTGATAAAGTTCATATTTTATATGGTGGTTCATTAAAACCAGAAAATGCTAAAGAAATTTTAGCACTTAAAAATGTTGATGGTGGTTTAATTGGTGGTGCTTCAATGATTGCAAGTTCTTTCTATAACATTATCAAATCTTGTCCAGAATATATTAAAGCTAAAGCTTCAAATAAATAAATATGAATAAAAAAGCAATATTAATCATTATGGATGGAGTTGGTCTTAATCCCCAAAAAAAAGACAATGCTGTTGCAATGGCAAAAACTCCAACTCTTGATGAATTAGTTAAAAATTATCCTAATACAACTTTAAACGCAAGTGGTGAATTTGTTGGATTACCAAAAGGACAAATGGGTAATTCTGAAGTAGGTCATTTAAACATTGGCGCAGGACGAGTGGTTTATACAGGTTTATCTTTGATAAACAACGATTTAGAAAAAGGAATTTTTTACCAAAACCAAGGATTTTTAAATGCAATTGATCATGCAAAGAAAAACAATTCTAAATTGCACATTTTAGGTTTATGCTCTGATGGTGGAGTACATTCTTCACTTAGTCACATTCTTGCATTAATTGATTTGGCACATAAAAATGGTTTATCACCAATTCTTCATTGTTTTGCAGATGGTAGAGATGTTGCTCCTAAATCATTAGTTAATGATTTACCAATCATTTTAAATAAGTTGAATTCATGTAATGGAAAATTAGCAACAATTTCTGGTCGTTATTATGCAATGGATCGTGATAAACGTTGAGAAAGAATTGATTTAGCTTATAAAGCTATTATTGGTGAATCTAACAATAGTTTTGATGATCCATTAAAATATGTTAATGATTCATATGCGAACGGTACAACAGATGAATTTATTTTACCTGCTTTTAACAAAGCATATTCTAAACAAGAAATTGTTTTAGAAGATAATGATGCAATTATTTTTGCTAATTTTCGTCCAGATCGTGCAAGACAATTGTCTCATGTAATTTTTGGTTCTAATTATTATGATTACAAATCTGAATCAAGAAAAAATAATTTATATTTTGTAACAATGATGAACTATGAAGGAATTACTCCTTCATGTGTTGCATATCCTCCATTAAGTCTTAAAAATACTTTTGGACAAGTTATTGCTGACAACAATTTAAGTCAATTAAGAATTGCTGAAACAGAAAAATATGCTCATGTTACTTTTTTCTTTGATGGAGGAAAAGAAATTAATTATCCACATGAACAAAAGATTTTAATTAATTCTCCTAAAGTAGCAACTTATGATTTAAAACCAGAAATGTCTGCTATTGAAGTAACTGATAAGTTACTTCCACAAATGGATAATACTGATATTATTATTGTTAACTATGCTAATGGGGATATGGTAGGACATACAGGAAATATTGAAGCGACAATTAAAGCTGTTGAAACAGTAGATACACAAATTGCTAGAATTTTTGAAAAGGCTAAACAAACTAACACAACTTTGTTTATTACAGCAGATCATGGTAATGCTGATGTAATGAGAGATGAAAAAGGCAATCCTGTAACAAAACATACAACAAATCCAGTTCCTTTTATTGTTACTGATTCTTCATTATCTCTTTTACAAGAACGTGGAGCATTATGCGATATTGCTCCAACAATATTGAGATATTTAAAGATTAATATTCCTTGTGAAATGACAGGCAAAGTATTAATTAAATAATTTTTATATTTTCATTTGATAAGAATTAATATATAATTTTTATCAATATGCCGACTTAGCTCAACAGGCAGAGCAACTGACTTGTAATCAGTAGGTTGTTGGTTCGATTCCGATAGTCGGCACCATTTAAAATGAAACCGTAGCACAAGCTACGGCTTTTTATTCTTCAAGATTATTCTTCTTAATAACATTATCTAAACGATTTAATACTTTTTTATTAAACTCTTCTTGACGTTCTCAATGTT
>CATEWF010000017.1 GCA_949527715.1 uncultured Mycoplasmatota bacterium
AGGTTAACATATGAAAAAACTAAAAGGTACAGGTGCTAGTATTGGTGTAGCTTATGCAAAAGCATATATTTTAAAAACACCAGAATTCAATACTTCTAAAAAGAAAATTACGAATGTAAAATCTGAAGTTTCTAAATTTGAAAATGCACTTTCTAAAACGGTTTCTCAATTGGAAAAAATTAAATCAATTGCTGCAAAAAAACTTGGGGCTGAAAAAGCTGAAATTTTTGATGCCCATATTCAAATCGCAACAGATCCAGAAATTAAAAACGAAGTTCAACAAACCATTCAAGAACAAAAAGTTTGTGCAGAACACGTAGTTGCTTCTGTATTTGATAAATACCATGATACATTTGCCGCAATGGAAGACGCTTATTTTAAGGAAAGAGCAGCAGACGTTATTGACGTTAAAAACAGAGTTTTAAGTAATGTGTTAGATGTTGAATTACCAGATATTTTAAGTATTGATAAGGAAGTTATTATCGTAGCACATGATTTAACTCCAAGTGAAACTGCTTTATTAAATAAACAATATGTTAAAGGTTTTATAACTGACATCGGTGGAAGAACTTCTCATGCCGCTATTATGGCAAGAACAATGGAAATTCCTGCAGTCCTTGGTTTAAAAACAGTTTCTGAAACCATTAAAAATGGTTCATATATTGCAATTGATGGAAAAACAGGAGAAGTTGAAATTGACCCATCTAATAAAAAAGAATGACAAGAAAGAATTTCTAAATTCCAAAAAAATCAAATTGAATTAAAAAAATATATCAATTTAAAAACAAAAACAAAAGACGGTAAAACTGTTTTACTTGAATCAAACGTCGGAAACCCAGAAGATGCAAAACAAGCATTGAAATACGGATCAGAAGGTATCGGATTATTCCGTAGCGAATTCTTATATATGGGAAATGATCACTGACCAACAGAAGATGAACAATTTGAAGCATATAAAGAAGTTTTATCAACTTGTAAAAATCAATTAGTTGTTATTAGAACTCTTGATATTGGTGGCGATAAGAAATTATCTTACTTTGAATTCCCTCAAGAAATGAACCCATTCTTAGGTTATCGGGCAATTCGTTTGTGTTTAGACAAACCAAAGATTTTTAAAACTCAGTTAAGAGCTTTAGGTAGAGCATCAGTTTATGGTAAATTAGCTATTATGTTTCCTATGATTGCTACAATTGATGAATTTAAAAAAGCAAAACAAATGGCTTTAAATTGTTTTAAGCAATTAAAGAAAGAAGGACACAAAGTATCTGATGATATTCAATTAGGTATGATGGTTGAAGTTCCTTCTGCTGCAATTCTTGCAGATCAATTTGCTATTCATTCTGATTTCTTCTCAATTGGTACAAACGACTTAAACCAATACACATTTGCATGTGACCGTATGTCTAAAGAAGTTTCATATCTATATCAACCAAACAACCCTTCATTATTAAGATTAGTAGCTTCTACTATTAATGGTGGTCATTCACAAAAGCGTTGAGTAGGTATGTGTGGTGAAATGGCTGGAGACATATTATCTGTTCCTCTATTATTGGGATTAGGTCTTGATGCGTTCTCAATGAGTGCCACAAGTATTCCTCAAGCAAGAAAGATAATTAATAATCTTTCTAGTGCTGAATGTTCTAAATTAGCACAAAAAGTTTTGAACTTACAAACAATTGATGAAGTTAACAAATTAGTAACAAAGTTCTTACAATCTAAGAAATTATTATAAAATTAATAATATCTTACTTGTGCAGATGTAGTTCAATGGTAGAATGTGACCTTGCCAAGGTCAAAACGCGAGTTCGATTCTCGTCATCTGCTCCATTAAAATAAAAACATGAAAGTATTAATGGTTTTCATTAATACTTTTTTTCTTATCAAAACTTTATAATTAATAAGTATGATGTTAGAAAAAATTAAAACACCAAAAGATGTTAAAAAAATTCCATTAAATAAATTACCAAAACTTGCTATTGAAATGCGGACTGCATTGTTGAATAGAGTGAGTAAAATTGGAGGACATGTAGGCCCTAATTTTGGTTCAGTTGAAGCTATTATTGCATTACATTATGTTTTTAATTGTCCAACTGACAAAATTATTTTTGATGTTTCGCATCAATCGTATCCACATAAATTATTAACAGGAAGAGCGTTTGGATTTTTAAACGAGAGAGATTTTGATAAAATTTCTGGCTATACAAATCCGCATGAAAGTAAATATGATATGTTTGCTGTTGGGCACACATCAACTTCTATTAGTTTGGCTATCGGTGTAGCTAAAGCAAGAGATTTAAAAAAACAAAAATATAACGTTATTGCTTTTATTGGTGATGGTTCATTATCTGGTGGAGAAGCACTAGAAGGTTTAAATGCAATTAACGAATTAAAAAGCAAATTTATTGTTGTTTTAAATGACAACAATATGTGTATGGCTGAAGATCATGGAGGGTTATACAATAGTTTAGAAGTTTTGAGAAATACAAATGGCAAATCATCTAATAATATTTTTAAATCAATGGGGTACGAATACCTTTTTGTTAAGGATGGTAATAGTATTAATGAACTTATAAGTGTTTTTAAAAAGGCAAATAAATCACAAAAGCCTATTGTTGTACACATATGCACAACAAAAGGAAAAGGTTTATTTTATGCTGAAAAAGATAAAGAGCCATGACATTATAAAATGCCTTTTAATCCAAAAACTGGTGAATTAACCAACCAAATTGTAGAAACATATTCATCAATAGTTAAAAAATACATTTTAAATAAAGCAAAAAAAGATAAACAATTTCTGGCAATTACAAGTGCGACTCCTGGTTCTGCTGGTTTAGATAAAAAGGCAAGAAAGCAACTAGGTAAACAATTTATTGATGTTGGTATTGCCGAACAGACTGCTGCAGCAGTTGCTGGTGGAGCAGCAACAAATGGAGCAAAACCGCTTTGAACAATAAATTCAACTTTTATTCAAAGAGCATATGATCAAATATCTCAAGATATTTGCCTCAATAATTCTCCAGTAGCAATTGCATGTATGTTTAATGGGGTTTATTCTTTAAGAGATATGACACATTTAGGTTTTTTTGATATTCCGCTATTATGCAACATTCCTAATTTAGTTTATATAGCTCCAAGTACTAGAGAAGAATTTTTATCTGCTTTAGATTATGCAGTCAACCAAAAGGAACATCCTGTAGTTGTAAGGGCACCGGGCGGTCCTATTATTTCTTCGAGAAAGAAATGTATTAAAGATTTTAGCAAAATCAATCAATATGAAATTGTTGAAAAAGGATCCAAAGTAGCAATTATTGGTGTCGGTAGCATGTATCGATTAGGAAAACAAGTAATTGACTTATATAAAAACAAATTTAAAGATAAATTAACACTTATTAATCCATACTTTTTAACCGGATATGATATTAAGACATTAGATTCTCTTAAAAAAAATCATAAATTAATAGTCACAATCGAAGATGGTGTATTAGATGGTGGGTTTGGTGAAAAAATAGCTAGATATTTTGGTGGAACAAACATTAAAGTGCTAAACTATGGTTTGAAAAAAGAATTCTTAGACCGTTTTAATTTAGAAAAAGTTCTAAAAGCAAACCATTTAAAGCCCGAATTAATTATTCAAGATATTAGAAAATATATATTGGAATAACCATATTAAATATAATATTTAATATGGTCTATTTTGCTATTTTCATAATTCCGTTTTTCTTTTGTTTAAACGGATTTTGTATTGGCAATTTGTTAAAAAAATCTAGTATTTGTGTTAATAAGTATTTTGCTTATTTTACAGGGATATTATTCTTTTTTGGAATATACCAACTAGTATTTATGTTCATGTATTTGATGCATGCTAAAATAATTTATTTTTACTATTTCATTGGAATTTCTCAACTATTGTGTTTGATTTGATATGGAATAAATTACAAATATTTTTTTAATAACATTCACGATAAAACAAACTGAATATTTTTATTAACTTTTTTAGTAGCTTTAATATTTTTAATTGTTTTTAATTTATTAATTCCAGTTAATAGAATCGTTTCTTCATATGGAAAATCATTATTGGAATATTTAAAACTTGATGAATTTGATATTTATAAAACAATTAGTTTGCCAGAAATCAACAATAACTTTTCATCATTAAATATATTTACTGCTGTATTTAAAACATTATTTTTAATATCAGGGACTACAGAAGCAAATGTGTTTTTTCAATATGGTTATGCATTATTATATGCAACATGTACATCATTAGGATTTACAGCAATATTTATTAAAAATAAAGAAATCACAATAGCAAAAATATTTTTATTAATAATATTTGAAACAATATTTTTGTTTCTTAATTTTTCTAACTCTGAAAGCCCAATTTTAGGTAAATGCTGAATTGGTGTTTTATTAATATATTTCTGATATTCAATGTTTCTTATTGATGACTTTAATAACGATTGAAATATTTATTTCATTTGATTATCTCTTTTTACTTTCACTTCTTTTAATCAAGATGGCATTTTATTTTCATTTTGTTTAGGAATGTTTGCAATTTTTTATTATGGAATACATAAAAAAAATACATTTGATTTGTTTGCTGGAGTATTGCTAATAATTGGATTGCAAACAATTAATGCATTCTATATTTTGCAAAAAGAATCATGATGAATTATTTATGACGTATTAATTGTTTTGATGTTTTGTTTTCATATGATTCAAAAGAATAAATCATCATTTTATAGAATTTATTCTAAAATTACTGCATTTTTAAATTCAAGTATAAAAGCAATTTATTTTTTAGTTCTTGTTACAATTTATTTTGTTTCTGTCTATGCAATAGTAAATTATGGAAGGACAATTGATTTTTATTTGTTTAAATATGACTATATTTGAACATATTCTTTATCACCAAAAACTCTTTGAACTATGAATATAGTTTTATGAATTTTTTATGTCGCTTGCGTTGTTTCTTGATTAATATATATGTTTGCTATGAAGAGAAACGAACTATATGGAGATTCTTTTATTTACTATGTATTCATGTTAGTTCTTTTTGTAAATCCATTAGCTATGCAAATTATGCAGTCAATGTTTTCTACTTTTAACGAAAACCTTTCTGAAATTAATTATTTACTTCTTTCGCCTATATTTTTACATTTTAATTTACTTAAAAAAACATTGGTAAAAAAGTAATTATTATTAATAATTAATATATTGATATATGGATGCAATATTAGAACAAATTAATAAACTAAAAGGAAATTTAAAAAAATGGGAATATCACTACTATGCTTTGGATAATCCATTAGTTTCTGATATTGAATATGATATGGCAATGAACGAATTAATTGCTTTAGAACAAAAATATCCGCAATATGTTACAGATGATTCTCCAACAAAAAGAGTTGGTGGAACAGTAATTAGTAAATTTGAAAAATTTAAACATAATTTTCCAATGCTTTCGTTATCTGATGTTTTTAGCTATGATGAAGTCATTAAGTTTGATAGTGATATCAAAAAAGCATTAATAAATTTTGATAAAAATATTTTTTATTCTTATACTGTTGAGCCAAAGATAGATGGCTTAAGCATTTCATTACATTATAAAAATGGTAAATTAATTCGTGCACTTACTAGAGGAGATGGAGAGTATGGTGAAGATGTAACTATTAATGCCAAAACAATTAAGTCAATTCCTTTGAATATTAATTCATCAATAGATGAATTAGAAGCACGTGGTGAAGTTTTTATGTCATTTAAAGAATTTGAAAACATTAATTTAAAAATCGAAGATGATGAAAAAAAATTCTCCAACCCTCGAAATGCAGCGGCTGGATCATTAAGAAATCTAGATAGTTCATTAACAGCTAAAAGAAATCTTGAAATGATTGCTTATTATTTACCAAATCCAAAAAATTTAAAAGAATTAAACATAAATAAACAATCTGATGTTCTTAACAATTTGAAGAAAATTGGTTTTAGAACATCAGTCGAAAATAAGATTTGCAAAAACATAAACGAAGTAATCGATTACATTAAATACATGACAGAACATCGTAATGAAATGAGATTTCCAATTGATGGTCTTGTGATTAAGCTAAATGAAATGCAATTATATGACATCATTGGTAGAACATCAAAATTTCCTAAATGAGCTGTTGCATATAAATTTCCACCTGAAATAGTTAAAACAAAATTGAAAGGAATTAAATCTACTGTTGGTAGAACTGGAAGAATTACATATGTTGCAGAATTAGAACCAGTTGAATTATCTGGATCAATTGTCTCAAATGCTACACTTCACAATGCTGACTATATTATTGAAAAAGATATTAGAGTAGGTGACATAGTACAAGTATTTAAAGCTGGTGAAATTATTCCTAAAGTTTTGGGTCCAGTTACTTCTTTAAGAAGAGAAGAATTATCTAAATTTAAACCTATTATTACTTGTCCGGTATGTGGTTCGTTGTTGGAACAACAAGAAGGCGAAGTAGATCAATATTGTACAAATACTTCTTGCCCATCAAGAATATTACAATCAATGATTCATTTCTGCGAAAAGAAAGCAATGAATATTGAAGAATTGTCAGAGAAAAATTTACAAAAATTGTATGATACAAAAATCGTTTTGTCTATCCAAGACATTTATAGATTTGAGCAAAAGAAAGATATTATTCTTAAATCAGATTTAAAAATTAAACAAAGAATGTTTGATAAAATTGTTTTGAATATTAATAATTCAAAAACTAATTCATTAGAGAAGTTATTGTTTGCTTTAGGAATTAGACATGTTGGTGAAACAACTTCTAAAGCATTAGCTAAGCATTTTGGTACAATGGATAAATTAATGAATGCATCAATGGTTGATTTGCAAAAAATTACAGATATTGGAGAAACTGTTGGTGTCTCAATAACTGATTATTTTAAGAATGAAAATAATATTCAGTTAATAAATGATTTAAAAAACTTTGGTGTAAATATGAATTACATTTCAAAAGTTTCAGTTTCAGATGAAAACAAATATTCAATTTATTATCAAAAAAAATTCTGTATTACAGGAAGTTTTGACATTCCAAGAAGTGAAATTAAGAGATTATTAGAAATAAAATATGATGCATACATATCAGAATCTGTAAATACAACTACTGATTTTTTAATTGTTGGTGAAAATGGTGGAAGTAAGCAACAAAAAGCTAACAAACTTGGTATTACTATAATTAAAGAGAAGATTTGAGAATAACTATGAAACTATATGATTCTTTATCAAATAAGAAAATAGACGTTGTTGAGCCAATAACAATGTATTGTTGTGGCCCCACTGTTTATAACGATGTTCATATAGGAAACATCAGACCAATTATTACTTTTGATGTTCTTAATCGTTTATCTACTTTATTAGGAAAAGAAGTTGAATTTGTTCATAACATCACTGATATAGATGACAAAATCATTAATGCTGCAAAAACTCAAGGGATAGATGAATTGGAATTTTCTAATAAATATTTTCAAGAATATTTACACATTCTTCAATCATTAAATGTTAAAAAGATGACCATGCCAAAAGTTTCTGAGAATATGCAAGATTTAATTACATATATTCAAAAACTTATTAGCTCTAAACACGCTTACGTTTCTGGTGGTGATGTTTATTTTGATGTTGCTTCTATAAAAAATTATGGATGTTTGTCAAAGCAAAATATAGAGCAATTAAAAACTGGTGTGAGAAAAGAATTAAGTAAAAACAAAAAAAATGAATTTGATTTTGCTCTGTGAAAACAAACAAATGAAGGAATAAACTGAGATTCACCGTGATCGAAAGGTAGACCAGGATGACATACTGAATGTGCTTGTTTAATAAATAAATTTTTTGGTAAGCAAGTAGAAATTCATGGAGGAGGAATTGATCTTAAATTTCCTCATCATGAAAATGAAAATACACAAAACATTGCTATAAGCAATACAAACATTGCAAAGATATGAATGCATATTGGACACATAAAAGTTAATAATGAAAAAATGGCTAAGTCATTAGGTAACTTTATTCTAGTTAAAGACTTATTAAAGCAATATCAACCAAATGTTATTCGTTGATTCATGTATCAAACACAATATGAGAACCCGATTAATTTCTCAAAAGATTTCTTCATTCAATTAAATGAAGAATTTAATAAGTTAATTAAAACAATTGATCAAACAATTATTGATTTATCAATTAAAGGTATCAAAATACAACTTAATAAAAAAGCAATCAATAGCGAATTTGTTAATGCATTAGAAGATGATTTAAATTTTCCAAATGCAATTAAAGCAATTTGGTCAGATGTTAAATCATTAAGAACATTCTTCTCAAAGAAAGATTTTAGTAAAGTTAATAGTCTAATTTCTTCTATATATAATGAATTTGATGTTTTAGGTTTAAAACACGAAGATATTCTTACAGAACAAAACACTATACTAATTAACAAGTGAAAAGAAGCAATTGAATCTAAACGATATGATGTTGCAGACAAGATTCGTCAAGAATTTAAAGATAAAGGAATAATTTAAAAATGTTTTTATTTGGTAAAAAATCTTTATTCGATAATGCAACACAAAAAATTAAAAAGGTTTATTTATATAAACCTACAAATGATATTTTAATTTTTTTAAAAAAACAAAGGATTAAATTTGAAGTTCTTAAATCATCTTCTTTTTTTAATAGATTTGATAAAAAATTAAATCACCAAAATATTGCTATTGAATTAATTGATAAAGAAGAAATTTCACTTAAAGATTTTCTTAATCAAAACAAAGAGAAAAATAATTTATTATTTTTAATGATAGATAGTATTGAAAATCCACAAAACTTTGGTGCAATATTGCGAACAGCTGAAGGTTTTGGAGTAGATGGGGTTATATATAAGAAGAATAACCAAGTTCAACTAAATGAATTAGTAGCTAAGACAAGTATGGGTGCTATTAATACTTTAAATTTATTTAAAGTAACAAATTTAGTTAATGAGATTAATTTGCTAAAAGAACATGGCTTCTGAGTTTATTCATCTTGTTTAGATGATAAGTCTCAAGATTATTCAAAAATTAAATATGATAATAAGTGTGTTATTGTTGTTGGAAATGAAAATTCTGGTATTAGTCCAATAGTAATAAAAAATTCCGATTTTTTAATTAAAATCAGAATGTTTGGGAATGTCCAATCTTTTAATGTTTCAGTTTCAACTGGAATTCTATTAAGCGAAGTAAGAAAACAAATTAATTAAATCACATTGTATGATTTAGAAAATTTTTTCATTGAAGATTTATCTGGAAAATAAATATCTAAACTCATTTGAGTATTTAAAATTATTGATTCCATAAGAGTGCCATCTGGGTAATAAACTTTAGCACCACATTTTTTAATGTCTTCTAGAAATTTTTTTGCAGTTTTTGAAGAAAGTTTTATATGAAGGATACCTCTTCTTCCCTGGGCCATCATTGTTTTTTTAGTAACTGAAGATAATTTATCTGGGTCAATGTTACCACCAGAAATGATGATACCAACTTTCTTTCCTTTAATGTTAACTTTTTTAGCAAGGATTGCAGCCATACCACAAGCACCAGCACCTTCAGATACAATTTTACCTTTTTCTTGTAAGAATGCTATTGCATTAGCGATTTCGTCTTCAGTAACTGTAACCATATCATCAACTAAGTCTTTAACAATAGAGTAAGTAATCTTACCTGGCATTTTAACAGCCATTCCATCTGCTAACGTAGGAATACCAGTGGATTCACCGTGAAGTTTTTTGGTTTTTCATGAGTTAACCATTGCAGGAAAGTTTTTAGCTTGAACACCAATAATTTTTACTTTAGGGTTAATTTGTTTAATAGCAGAAGCGACACCAGCAATTAAGCCACCACCACCAATTTGAACAATAACCATATCCAAATCTGGAACTTGTTGCATCATTTCTAAACCAATTGTAGCTTGTCCTGTAATTACATCTTCTGAATCAAATGGAGGAACAAATGTATAGTTTAATGCTTTAGCTTGTTGTTGAGCATATTGATTACATTCATCAAATGTATTACATTTGTCTGCAACTACTGTACCACCAAATCCCTTAGTAGCATTAATTTTTGCCATTGGAGCAGACTTTGGCATTACGATAATTGATTTAATACCAGCTTTAGTTGCAGAGTAAGCAACACCTTGTGCGTGATTTCCTGCAGAAGCTGTAATAACACCTTTAACTTTTTTCTTATCTAAATTAAGAATTGCATTTAATGCACCACGAATTTTGAAAGATTTAACAATATTCATATTTTCAAGCTTCATGTAAATTTGAGATCCGGTTAAGTTTGATGAATATCATTCAAATATACACGGAGTAGGGGTAAGGATTTTGCTCATCTTTTGAGCTGACTTTTTAATTCTATCAAGTGAAATTAGATACTTATTTTTTTTCATTATTTTTTACCATCCATACTTCTATTTTAATATCATTATTAACCTAAATTAAAAAATATTAAAAAGTGATTTAATACTTATTTTTTTCTTTATACTAAATATGGAATGTTTAATAAAAAAAGTAAAGATAAAAAAGAATTAAAAAAGAAAAGAAAAATTTATAGTCCTTCTATATTTGCAATTTTGTTTTCTTTATTATTTCTTGTAATCATAGCAAGTTGAATAATATATTGAGCTACTGGTTCTAATCCTTCAGGTCAATTTCACCCAGCAGGATTATTAGAATTATTTACAGCTCCAATTCAAGGATTTATTTCTTGTGCTGAATTAATAATTTTCTTATTCTTAATGTCAGCATTCCTAAAAGTTGTTAATCAATCAAAGGCATTGGACGCTGGAATTGGTGCTATTTTCTTGAAGTTAAAAGGGAAAGAAACAATGCTAATAATAATTTTGTTTCTTGTATTTATGCTTTGTGGTACAACATTTGGTATGTGTGAAGCAACAATCCCCTTTTATTTCTTGTTGATTCCTATATTATTAGCCGCTGGATTTGACTCATATACTGCGTTTTTAGTTATTTGTTTTGGTGCTGGTATTGGATGTTTAGCATCAACAATTAACCCAATATTAGTTGATAATGCTTTTAATGCTGCTAACCAAGGAATTATTTCTATTTATCCTGAAGTTACAGAAATGTTATCTTCAACCGGTATTATTTGACGTGTTGTTTCATTAATTGTATTAGCAACATTTGTTATTAGTTACATTATTTGATACACAAAAAGAATTAAAAAAGATCCAACTAAATCTATCGTTTATGACAAAAGAGACAAACATTTAGAAAGCTTTTCGTTTGATGCTAATGCTATTCCACCATTAACAAGAAAAAGAAAAGTTGTTTTAGTTTGTTTCTGTTTGACATTTGTGTTGTTGATTGTTGGTGCTATTCCATGAGACACTATGACAGGGATGAATGGTTTTGAGTTATTAGGAAGTGTTTTAGCTCAATACTTCC
Source organism: uncultured Mycoplasmatota bacterium (assembly GCA_949527715.1). GTDB lineage: Bacteria > Bacillota_I > Bacilli_A > Mycoplasmatales > Mycoplasmoidaceae > Malacoplasma_A. The sequence goes on from CATEWF010000017.1 coordinate 11,469, forward strand.
CATACATTGCAGGTCAATCATATGATCCTATTACTCACCAAATAACTTCTAATATTACTCCAATTGGCACTTGATCAGTATTTGAAATGGCTTTCTTGTTCTTTGCTGCGACTTTCTTTATTGCAATTATTAATTGACAAGGTGAAAAGAAATTTGGTAACATGGTTGTTGAAGGCGCACAAGAATTCATAGGTGTTGCATTAATTGTTGCCATTGCAAACGGATTTAGTATTTTATTAACTGAAACCGGTATTCAATCAGTATTAATTGAAACAGTCAAGAACACAGCTACATCATTACCTCCTGCTGCGTTTGCAATTGTATTATTTGTCTTGTTTTTCATAATTTCTGTTTTCATTCCTTCAATGTCTGGGTTTGCACGTAGCGTGTTCCCTACAATTGGTCCTGCATTAACTGGAGGAACTGCTGCAGTTAATGGAACTGGAATGACTGTTTCTGGATCAATCTTAGGATTCTCAATGGCAAACGGTTTAGTTAATTTAACAATGCCTACTGCTGGTCCATTTGTAATTTGTTTACAAATTTGTGATATTCCATTATCAAGATATTACAAATCTTCTTGATTCTTAATTGGTGGTATAGTTGTATTGTGCATTACATTATTAATGATTGGTACAGCATTACCTGGAAGTTCAATATTCTAATTTGTAATAGCAAATCTAACATTCATTTGTTTTATATATATTGTTAGGATGTGTTTGTTTATATGTGTCAAAAATCCATCAATTACTGACATCCTAGATCAAAGAGCAACAAACTATAAACTATTACCATATGAAGGAGATAAAAATATTTTCAATATGGATTCTGGTATCGCTATATTTTTTTTCAAAAATCCTATTGATTGTACTTTTGATATAGGCTGAGATGGACGTAGTTTCTTTTCTAATTCAAAACAATATTTTAAAAATTTTATTAAATTGCCAACTTGACAACAAATAGATGAACAAAGTATATGCAAAAGTCCGCACGCGTATATACGATGATGTTAAATTATAAACAAATTAAAAATTTAAAATTTGATTTTAATAGGTATTTACGATTGTGGATAGTCAAGATTTTAATGATATGCAATTAAATTAACACACCAAACATGGTGTGTTTTTTATTTATAATAACTTTGTTATGATTACTAATTTTGATGTAATAGTTGTAGGAGCGGGACATGCTGGTGTAGAAGCAGCCTTTGCTTGTGCTAATTTAGGATATAAAACAGCTATTGCGACTTTATCAAAAGATTCAGTAGCTGAAGCACCATGTAATCCATCAATTGGCGGACCCGCTAAAGGAATAGTAACTAGAGAAATTGATGCATTAGGTGGTATGCAAGGAATTGCTACTGATGCTAATCAATTGCAAATGAAATTATTAAATAGCTCGAAAGGTGCTGGTGTATGGGCATTAAGAGCTCAAATTGATAAATTAAAATATCATAAATGATTTTTAAAGCAAATTGCAGCGCACAAAAATTTAACTTTATTGGAAACTGAGATTCGTGAATTAATTATCAAAAACAAAAAAGTTATAGGAGTTAAAACTTCTACAAAAAAATATTCATGTAAAAAAGTTATCATTACTACTGGAACTTATATGAAAGCAATTACCCATATTGGTAATATCAAAAAGGAAGAAGGTCCATCAAGTCACAAAAGAAGTGAAACACTTTCGACACAATTAAAGAAATTAGGTTTTAAAATAATTAGATTAAAAACTGGAACTCCACCAAGAATTTATAAAGATTCTATAGATTATGATCAAATGACAATTGAATTAGGTACAAATGATAAATTATCATTTTCACATTTTAATCAAAAGTTTGTTCCGTTAAAAAAACAGCAAGTATGTTATTTAACGTACACAAATGATAAAACTCACAAAATTATTAAAAAGAATATTAACAAATCGGCAATGTATTCTGGACAAATTTCTGGTGTTGGACCTAGATATTGTCCAAGCATTGAGGACAAAATAGTTCGTTTTGCAAGCAAACCAAGACACCAAGTTTTTGTTGAACCAGAATCTCTTGAAATGGATACAATGTATCTTCAGGGCCTTTCAACTTCTTTACCAAAAGATGTTCAAGAAAAATTTGTTCATTCGATTGTAGGATTGAAACATGCAAAGTTTAAAAAATATGCATATGCTATTGAATATGATGCGATAGACGCAAGAGATCTTTGACCATCATTAGAATCTAAATTAATTAAAGGATTATATTTTGCAGGACAAGTCAACGGAACTTCGGGATATGAAGAAGCTGCGTGCCAAGGTTTAATGGCAGGAATTAATGCAATTAATTCTATTAAAGGTAAAAAGCCTTTAATCTTAAAACGTAATGAAGCATATATTGGAGTTTTGATTGATGATATTGTTACTAAAGGTGTAAATGATCCATATAGGTTATTAACAAGTCGTGCTGAATATAGATTACTTCTTAGAAATGATAATGCTGATGATCGCCTTATTAAATATGGCTATAAAGTGGGTTTAGTAAAAAAACAAAATCATGATAAATACTTAGATCAAGACTTATTGATCAAACATACTTTAAAATTTTTAAAGTCTCATAATTTAAGTTATAAAAAAGGTCTTGTTAAAAAATATGGAAATTCTAGTCATAATTTATATGATTTATTAAAACGTCCGAATGTTAAGCTATCAAACATCTTAAAAACTCAGCAATTAAAAAAGTTAACAAAAAATTCTATTAAAAAAATTGAAATTAAAGTTAAATTCGAAGGATATATTAAAAACCAAAACAAATATGTTGATAGAATAAATCAATTTGAAAATTTAGATTTATCTAATATAAAAGATTTTAGGGAAGTAAAGCATCTTTCGTTAGAAGCTATTGATAAATTAAATAGAATTAGACCATTAACATTAGGACAAGCACAAAGAATAAGCGGAATTAATTTACCGGATTTAATTGCAATCAAGTATTATATAGAGCATGAATAAACAACAATTAATACAAGAAGTTAATAAAGAATTTAATAATGTAGATTTGAAATGATCTGAGCAAATCGAAGTTTATCGTAGTTTTTTAACTGGATACAATCAAAAGGTAAATTTAACAAGACTAGATGACGAATCTAAAATATATGGATTATATTTTTACGAATCTATTATTCCATATAAAAACATTGATTTTTCTAAAATAAAATCTATTTTAGATATTGGTTCAGGTTCAGGAATTCCTGGTGTTGTCTTAAAAATATTATTTCCTCATATTCAATTAGGAATAATTGAATCTAATAACAAAAAAGTCACATTTTTAAAAGAATTAATTAATAAATTAAATTTAAAAAATGTTGATATTTATCTAAAAAGGGCAGAAGATATTAAACAAGATGAATATGAATCATATGATTTGGTCACTTCAAGAGCTGTTGGAAAACTTAAACCAATGCTTGAAGTTTCAACGCCATATGCTAAGATTGGCGGATTAATCATTATCCCGAAATCGCAGAATTATCAGCAAGAGACAAATGGTTTGTACCATTTGAATAGAAGTTTAGACGTTCAACAAAGTATGAATCAATTTGTTTCAAAAAACGGTATTCAACATAATGTTTTTGTATTTAAAAAATTACATAAAACTAATAGGATGTATCCAAGAGCTTGATCAAAGATAGCGAAAGAAAATTAAAATGAAAAAAGTATTTGTATGAAGTCAAAAACCAAACTATGGTAAAAATACCATAACTTTTAATATTGCTACAAAAATATCAAGTAAAAAACAAAAGTCAGCAATAATTTCATCAAAACTACCAGAAGAAATTGTTGAATTAAAGAGAAAAAATAAAATTAAATGTTTTGATATTTTGGAAAACAATAGACATTTAGTTTCCTTTTTTTTAAATCCAAAACGATTATTAAGACTTGAGATGAGTCAAGAGGAGTTTAAAGAAACAATTATTTCTGATTTTAATGAAATTAAAAAAAATACGGATTTTTTATTCATTGAATCATCTAACACTAATCAAAGTTTTAATGAATTAATGTTATTTAATAGTGATGATGTTATTCTTGTTTATAGCGCAAATGAATATGCGTCTAATCAAGTTTTATCAGACTTAGCTTTAATACGGAAAGCTCAACTAAAAAACAATAGTTTAAAAATATCTTGTGTAATTTTGAATGAGTACAAAAAAGATAAAACTGAACATATTAATGCATTAATGAATCTAAAAAAAGTATTCAATACAAAAATATTTGTTTTACCTTTTAATGACAACTTAAATAAAGAATCTAAAACAGCAAAAGTTTATTTAGAAAAAAATCCTTGATCAGATTTTGCGATTAAAATCGATGAGATAGTTAATATTATTGTTAATAATTAATATAATTAAAAATATGAATATATTTAATGAACTAGAACAACGTAATGTTATCAATAACATTACTAATGAAAAAAAATTAGAAGAATTTATAAAATCTAAACCTGCAGTTTATGTTGGTGTAGATCCTTCTTTTAGATCAATGCATTTGGGGAATTATTACACTTTAATTACATTAATTAGACTTGCAAAATATGGTTTTAAACCTTTCGTTTTAATCGGTGGTGCCACCGGTTTAATTGGTGATCCATCAGGTAAAAAAACTGAAAGAAAAATTCAACCAATTGAAGTTATTCAAGAAAATGCAAAACATTTAACTAAACAAATTCAAAATTTATTTGAATGTGAAATTATTAATAATTTTGACTTCTATAAGAATTTAAATATTCTTACATTTTTTAGAGATGTTGGTAAATTAATCAATATTAATTACCTTTTAGAAAAAGATATTATTAAATCTCGTCTAGATACAGGAATTTCTTATGCTGAATTTTCATATAACCTTATTCAAGGTTACGACTTCTTAAAAATGTATAGAGATCATAATGTTTGAATGCAAATTGGTGGTTCTGATCAATGAGGAAATATCACTACTGGTATTGAAATGATTAGAAAGACTTTAGGTGATAATAATAATGCTTTAGGTTTAACTATAAATTTATTAACAAAAGAGGATGGCACAAAATTTGGCAAGTCAGAAAAAGGAGCTATTTATTTAGATAAAGAAGTCACTTCATGCTATGAAATGTATCAGTTTTTAGTTAACCAATCTGATAAAGATGTTAAAAAATTGTTATTAGCATTAACTTTTTATTCCATTGATGAAATCAATGAGATTATTAAAGCTCACAATCAAAACCCTTCTAGATTTTATGCACAAAAAAAATTAGCATATGCAATAGTGAAAGATATTCATGGTGAGGTTGAAGCTAAAAAATGTGAAGAGATTTCAACTAAACTTTTTTCTGAAGAAATTACCACTATCAATAATGAAGATTTATACAATGCATTATTAGGGGTTCCGACTATTGAAGTTCAAAATGGAATCAATGTAATTGATTTACTTGTTGAATTAAAAATTTCTAGTTCAAAATCTAATGCTAGAAATTTAATTACATCTAAATCTGTTTCTATAAATTCTAAGTTAATCACAGAATTTAATTTTGTTGTTAAAAAATCGGATTCAATAAACAACAAATTTTCTTATTTGAAAAAAGGAAAGAAAAATTTCTTCTTAATTAAATGAAAGTAATATGTTAAACACTAAAATTAGTTCTATTGTGCTTAAGCACATGAAGAAAAAACTTGTAAACTCTACAATAACAGAAGAAGATGTTGCAGAAGTTTTAAAACAAATAAGAATTGCATTATTAGATGCTGACGTAAGTTTAATTGTTGTCAAAACATTTATAAAAAACATTAGAGCTAAGGCTGTTGGTCAAGTACTAGAAAAAGGAGAAGATCCTGAAAAGTTTTTACTAAGAATTGTTAAAGAAGAATTGATTTCAATTCTTGGTAAACAACAATCTCCAATTGTTGTCGCATCTAAACCAGTAAAAATTATTATGGTAGGTTTGCAAGGTTCTGGTAAAACAACCACTGCAGCTAAACTTGCTAATTTTT
>CATEWF010000018.1 GCA_949527715.1 uncultured Mycoplasmatota bacterium
TAATATTAAATATTATTAAAAATATAATATTATTTATAGTATGAAGTTAACTGAAAGACAAATTGAAATTTTAAAAATAATTATTGATTGTTATACTTTTTCTGCTCAACCTGTATCGAGCAAGGAAATTGTTATTAAATACATGAAAGATTTGTCTCCTGCAACTATAAGAAACGAGATGGCTGCATTAGAAAAATTAGGAATGCTTGAAAAAACTCATACATCTTCTGGACGTGTGCCTTCAATTAAAGGATATAAATTTTATGAAGAAAATATTTTAAAGCCTCATGTATCTAGTCAAATTAAAAATCAACTATCAAAAGTTTTTGTTGATAGAAATCAATCAATAGATACAGTTATTGATCAATCTGTTTCAATAATGAATGAGATTCTAAGATTACCTTCTGTTGTTACTACATTTAGTTCTGAAGATTTATTAAAACGTTTTGATTTAATTCAACTTTCAAGCGATACAGCTATGATTATTTTAGTTACATCCAATGGTATGATTAATAAGAATACAATCAGATTTGATCATCCAGAACAACTTGAAGATATCAGTATTTGTATAAGGGTTTTTAATGATAGACTTATTGATACGCCACTTTCAAAAGTTCAACCAAAACTTAACTCTATTAAAGAAATAATTCGTTCAAAAGTTCATGAGTATGAATTTTGCATTCAACAAATTATTAAGAAAATATTCCAATTTAATCAAATGGATGTTCCAAAAACAAATGTGTATGGAACTAAATGATTAACTACACAACCAGAATTTAAAAATATTGAAAAATTAAAACAAATATTAACAATGCTTGAAGACACAAATGTTTGAAAACACATTTCGTACAATCAGCAAAATACAGGAACTACCACTATTACTTTTGGTGATGAAATTGGAAATAACAACATATCAGTTGCATCAACAACAATAAATTTAAATAATCAAAAGCATCAACTGTCTGTAGTTGGTCCAACAAGAATGAATTATGCTGAAGTAAAAGGTATTTTAAATTTTATTAAAAATGAAATTGAAAAAATAGGTTCAAAATAATATGTCACGTTATTATTTAAAAGCTCAAAGATTTAACAAAAAAATTAGGAACATTTTATTAAAAAATGAAATAATTAAAAAATCTTCATCTAAAGTTATTACTCAAGTTTTTTCAACTTATTGTCAAATCCTAATGATAAGCGAAAAGAAAAAATCATTTAAAAAATTAAAACAATCTAATGAGTATAAAAAAATGTTAAAAAATTTTAAAGATTGTTCAACAAAGACATTAAAAACCCTTATTAAACCGTCTTATGATTTTATTCAATCAAAAGACGTAATCATTGTTTCTAGTCTTTTAAATAATAAAAATATTGTAAATATTTTTATTAAAACCTTTTGATATAAAAATTCAAAGAAAAATATTGATATTATTTTGTCATCGCTTTTAAATGATATTGTTTATTTATATGTTGTTGCTGGTAATCACAAAAAAAATAAAAACTATAAACTAATTAAAGAAAAAGATATTAAGAATTTTACAAATATTCTCGAAATTAATAAAAATTTTCAAAACAAAGTGCAAATGCTTTTTCCGAGACAATGCAATCATTTGATTGTCTTTGTAAATTCTTTATTGAATATTTAATTATTTATCAATTTTTGAAGCTGCTTGGTAATCAACAAAAACACTAACATCTGGATGAAACAATAGCGATGTACATGGTCATTGCGGATCATATTCGTTTGCAAACAACTTTGCAATGGCATCAGCTTTTTTTGGACCAGTAGCAATTAAAACTATTTTTTTTGCAGATAAAATTGTTTTGATTCCCATTGTTACCGCTTCATTAGGAACTTTGGATTCATCGCCATCAAAGAATCTAGCATTGGCTTTTTTTGTAGAATTAGTAATTTTTACTATATGTGTTTTTGCACTTAATTTTGTGCCAGGCTCATTAAATGCTATATGACCATTTTCACCCAATCCTAAGACTTGCAAATCAATACCACCAGCATTTTTAATATCTTTATCGTAATTTTCACAATTTTCTTTATAAGGAAAATGAGTATTACAAAGAGAAATATTTACATTTTTAAATAAATTTTCATTCATAAAAAATTTATAAGATTGATCAATATATTCACTTGATAAACCGATATATTCATCTAAATTAAATGTTTTTATTTGTTCAAAAGAAATCTTTTTTTCTTTATTTGCTTTAATAAGCTTTTTATACAAAGGTACAGGTGATGAACCAGTTGCTAAACCTAATATAGAATTTTGTTTGCATAATATTTGATCAATAAAAATTTTTGATGATTTTTCTGCAATCTCTTCCTCATCTTTGCAAACAAATAATTTAATTGTATATTTTTTCTTAAATATTCTTAACATTAAATACCTCTATTTTCATAAACTAATTTTCCATTTTTATATGTTTTGTATATGTTGATTTTTGAATCGACGATTACAAAGTCAGCTAAATAACCTTTTTTAATTATACCTATTTTATCATCAAGTCCTATTGATTTAGCGGCATTTAAACTGGACATTTTTGCTAATTCTATCATATTGCAATGAGTTGCCTCTAAAAAAGTTTGAACCTGCTTATTGAATGGTTTTATAGAACCAGCTATTGTATCATCTGATTTTAATCTAACTATTTCACTTGTTTTGTAAGTATTTAATGTTCCTAATTTATAGCTACCATTTGGCAATCCTTTACATGACAATGAATCTGTAATAATGATTATTCTGTCAGGTTTTACAATGTCATAAGTATTTTTAAGAACCAATTTGTTTACATGAAAGCCGTCACAAATTAATTCACAATAAATAGGAATATCAAGAAAAGCCATATTAATAATTCCTGGATTCCTATGATCAAATTTTGAAGTTTGATTATATAAATGAATAATTCTTTTCGCACCATTTATCATAGCATGTAAAGCAATATCAGCGCTGCAATTTGAATGTCCAATTGAAACGATATAATCTTTTGAAATTTTTGATATTAAATTTAAATTATTTTTAACCTCTGGAGCAACTGCTAATATTTTAACAAAATTATTTTGTTTCTTAATTTGATTTAAAACTTTCAAATCAATTGGCGTAACTAATTTCTGATCATGAGCACCTTTTTTTTCTTGAGAAATAAACGGTCCTTCAATGTATCAACCAGCGACTATTTTATTTTGATCTTTATCAATAAATTTTTTTCAGTTTTTAGATATTGAATTCAAATCTTTTTTTGAACAAGTCACTGTTGTACCAACAATTGTTGTTACCCCCTCACTTACAACACCTTCTAAATATTTATCAATATTTTTAAAATTATTTTTAGCAAGTTGATTAAAATCTCATCCATATCCACCGTGAGTGTGTGAATCAATAAAACCTGGCAACAAAAATTTAGCCCTAGTTGATGGTTTAGAAGATAATTTTTGTATATTACTAAATTTACCATTTTCAATTGTTACATTTCCAAAAAATATTTCTTTATCAGTAACAATGTTTACTCTACTTATTTTCATACTTAACTAAATTATATTTAGTTTTACTTGTCGGGATAAACATAAGACCAAGGAACAAAAATAGAACAACAACAGTCATAACCGTTCCAACTAAAGATTCAATTTTTATGGTTTGATCATCGTACATGTTATTGGCTACATAATACAAAACTAAGCCTAAATTTGTAAAAGTTTGAATAACAATCATTACCAAACTATAACCAACAATGATAATTGTTACTCATGAAGTTCAATTAAAATTTTTATCATTACATGTTTTAATTTTTTTTGTCTTTTTATTTCGTAGTGCTCCAATAATTCCAACTACAATGCAAGCAAAAGCTAAGACTGATGTTCAATTTGCCATTAAATCAACAAATGAGTACAGTTTACTTGTAGCTGGTGTGTATCCAATACCTAAACCAAAATAGTTATTTGTATCAATGTATCCAAGACTACCAATTAATGTACATACTCAAAATAGGACAAAAAATAATGTAAAAGAATACAAACAACCAATAACATGTGAATTTGGTTTTAATTTTTTGTTGAAAAATCTTGCAAAAATAATGTCGTTATTTGCAACCAAATCTTCATAAAAATTGCTCGAGTACAAACAAAAACCATTGATAATTCCAAATATACCAAATGCAACAGTAATTTGCATAGTTTGTAATAATGGTAGGCAATGTTTTTGCTCAAATCATTCTGTTAATCCCGACAATGATCCTTGACCACTGATCATTAATGATATTGAAATTAATAAATCAATTGATGAAACGCACAATAATCCAATCAACATTGCATTAGATGTTTTTTTAGGTTCTTTCATTTCTGTTTGAAGACCAGCAGTACTATAAAAACCATCAAACACAAAGAATATAGATGGTATCGAAATAAAAATACCTAATACTGGGTTTAATTCGTTAAATAGTGGTGTTGCTGATTTTACTTGTGAAAATTCATTGATTGAGCCAGTATCTCCATAATAAACATAACCTATAATTGCAGCAAAAATCAACGGTAAAAACTTAACCGTTGTAATAATTCAATTTTGAATGTTTGTCATTGTTGAAGACAAACCAGATGTAAAAATAAACCACATCGAAATTACTAATGATATTAATGCAACATAATATCAATCAAGATGGGCAAATGCAGAATTTGGAAATGCTTCTTGAATGGTCATGACAGCATAAAATGGCATAATAAAAAAGTTTATTGGCAAGTACAAATAAGCCATAAATTTTTTGCCACTCTGATACAAATATTCATTACAAAAAATTTTGATTCAGCCAATAATACCTAGCTTGTTTTCGGTTGATGCCGAGCACAATTCAATCAAACAAAGCCCAAGACATATGATGGCAAATATTGCAATAATTCAAGCAATCATTGCCATTCAAATGCTTCCTTGAGTATTTCCTAAAACTTCGCTATTTTTTAGAAAAATTCCCGCACCAATAGATGAACCAATAACAATTAAAATTGCAGAAATAAAATTAATTTTCTGTTTTTTTTGTGTTGGAAGTTTGCTTTTTTTAGATAAACTCATTTTTAAATATATATTATAAATATAATAATACCTAATATTCTTAACAATGCAAACAAGAATTGAAAAGTGAAAAATATATCGTCAAGAAATCCTTAATGATGGTCTGATGCTAGACAAGCTAGCAAACGAATCATCAATTATCAAGGACTACAAACTTAAGATTGACCAATTAAATTCAAAAATTCTTAATGGTATTTCAACTAATTCAGCATTATCAAATCTAATTTCAATTGATCTTAAAAAATATTCTGAAATTGAAAATTTAAAAGAATTTTCTAATTTAATTGACGATCAAAAGTTAAATGTTTCACAAAAAGAAATTGAAGAATACTTAGCGAATTCTAATTTCGTTTCGATTCTTGATGAAAAAGGAAAAATTTCAAATAAATGGTTATCTGAAGATAAAAACTTTTTACAAGTAATTGATTATGAAAAAAAATTAAAAAATCTTTCTAACACTTGAACCACTTTTCAAATAGTAAGTAAAGATCAAATAGACAAACTTGATGATTTAATTAAATCAAGAAAAATCTATGAAGAATTTCAAAACTATAGAATCGAAGAATTAGATGAATCAAAAATTGTTAGCAAACCTTTTAAAACCATTTATCTAATTAGCGTGATTACTTCTTTGGTAATGTTAATTGTATTAGTTGTTTTCTTAGTGTTACAAATTATTTATTATGCATAATTCTCTTGTTTATCAAATAGCTATAGATGGTCCAGCTGGTAGTGGAAAAAGTTGTATTGCAAAATTGGTTGCAAAAAAACTAGGTTTTCAATTCATTAATACTGGTGGAATGTTTCGTTGTTATGCTATTGCATTGAAAAATACAAACTTATCAGATGAACAAGCTGTTAAAAAAGTATTAGACAACTCAAATGTCAAATTACAAGATACTTTTTTATTTTTAAATAACAAAGATGTTACAGAACTTGCTAATTCTAATGAAATTGGTATTTTTGCAAGTAAAGTTGCATTACTTAAATCCGTAAGAGACAGGTGCTTAGTTGAGCAAAGGAATATTGCTAGTAAACAAAGCTCTGTAATGGAAGGAAGAGATACGACAAGTGTTGTGTTACCAAATGCAACTCTTAGGATCTTTTTAACTGCAAGTCCAGAAGTAAGAGCAAAAAGAAGATGACTTCAATCAGGACAAATTGAATCATTAGAAAAAATTACTCAAGATCTTAAAGAAAGGGACTATCAAGACACAAACAGAAAAATTGCTCCATTAATATTTACTGAAGGTTGTATTAAAGTTGATACTGACAATTTAACAATTGAGCAAACAGTAGACTTAATTGTTGATTTATTCAAAAAAGAGGTAATCAATGTTTAAGATTGCAATTGTTGGTAAACCAAATGTTGGTAAATCAACTCTTTTTAATAGAATCATTTTAAAGAAGAAATCAATTGTTACAGATATGCCCGGTGTAACACGTGATCGTATTTATGCTGAAGCTACTTGAGTAAATAAAAAATTTACAGTCATTGATACTGGTGGTTTAACAAATGAAAATATGGCATTCCAACAAAATATTGAAAAACAAGTTTTGTTGGCTATAGAAGAAGCAAACGCCATTATATTTTTAGTCTCTGAAAAAGACGGAATTAATAAAGATGATTATTATGTTGCAAAACTTCTTAAAAAATATCGTGCAAAAAACGTTATTCTTGCTGTTAATAAATCAGAAAACAAACAAGGTGAATATGAAAGAATGTATTACTCATTAGGTTTTGGCAAACCCAACTACATTTCTGCTGAACATAGTATTGGTGTTGGTGATTTGTTAGACTTAGCAGTAAAAAATATTAATAATTCTTCAGTAAATAAAGAAGATGAAAAAATAAACTTTTGTGTTATTGGTAGACCAAATGTTGGAAAATCAACATTAGTTAATTCGATTCTTAATGAAGAAAGAGTAATTGTATCTAATATTGCCGGTACTACAAGGGATAGTATTGATTGCAATTTTAAATACAACAATAAGCAATACACAATTATTGACACAGCAGGAATAAGAAAAAAATCTAGAATAACAGATCAAATTGAAAAATTTGCTTTATCTAGAACTGCAGATGCAATTTCGAGATCTAATTTGATTTTACTGGTTCTTGATGGTAGTGAAGATTTTAATGAACAAGATGAAGTAATTGGTGGTCTTGCTTTCGATGCAAATATTCCTACTATCATTGTTGTAAACAAATGAGACAAAATTGATAACAAAAAAACTAATACTATGAATGAAATGACTAAATTGATTCGTAGTAAGTTTCATTATTTAACTTGAGCACCAATTGTTTTCATTAGTGCAGCTAATAAACAAAGAATTCAGAGAATCTTTGAAACAATGAATAAGATCAATGAACAATTACATAGATCTATTTCAACATCTATTCTTAACGACGTCTTATCAAAAGCTGAAATTTTAAATCCTCCACCAAAGTTTAAAGGAAATAGATTTAACATGTCTTATGCTACGCAGGTACAAAGTCAAATTCCAACTTTTGTAATTTTTGGAAATGATCCAAAATATGTTCATTTTAGTTATGCTAGATATTTAGAAAACCAAATAAGAAATTCTTTCGGATTCACAGATATACCAATTACAATATATTTTAAGGATAAGAATTCTCGTATAAGAGGAATTAAGAAAGATAGATAATGGCAAAAATAGCAATATTGGGTACAGGCGCATGAGGAACAGCATTAAGTAACGTTTTATTAAAAAACGGTCATGATGTTTTAATGTATGGAATTGATAAAAAAGAAATTTCTGATCTTAAAAAAGGTTTAAATGCAAAATATTTTGGAAATAAAAAAATGGTCTCTATTCCAAAATCAACATTAAACGAAAAAGATGTAATTTCTTTTAAGCCTTCGTATGTTTTATTGGCTGTTCCAAGTTCTTTCATTGAATCAACAGTAAAAAAATTTGCTTCTAAATTATCAAATAAACCAATTTACATAAATGTTGCAAAAGGTTTTAATCCTAAAACTAATGAAGTTTGATCAATTGCTATTAAAAAAATAATTAAGCCTTATTCAAAAGGTTTTGTCTCTTTATTAGGTCCTTCGTTCGCAATTGAAGTGTTTAACAACCAAGCAACTATGATTAATGCAGTTTCTACTAAGAAAAAACTTGCAAGAAATGTTGCAAATTTGTTCAATAACTCCACATTTAAATGTATTGTTACTACTGATGAAAAAGGTGCAGAAATTATGGGTAGTCTTAAAAATGTTATGGCTATTGCACTTGGCCTTGCCTATGAACTGCACACATCAATTAATACCCGTGCTGCAATGTTAGCAGAAGCAACAAAAGAAATTTCTTTAATAGTTAAATCTCTTGGTGGTAAGTCTGAAACAATCAGTAACTTCTGTGGTATTGGAGATATTTATTTAACTTGTACTGATTCAAAATCAAGAAATTTCTCTTTTGGAAAGTCTATTGCACAAATCGGTTTGAAGAAAACTTTATCTCAAAACAATAAGACTGTTGAAGGTTATAATGCAACAAAAGTAGCATACAAAATTATTTCTAATAAAAAAATTAATGCTCCAGTTTTAAGTGAGATTTATAAAGTACTTTATAAAGAAAAAAATCCTAAGTTTTTTGTTGCTACTGTAATTAAAAAAATAATAAAATAGCTAGAAAAATGGGTATATAATGAATATATACAAAAAATAAGGAGAAAAAAATACGATGGCAAAGCCTCTAACAAAAAACCAAATCATTAAGAAACTTTCTGAACAAACTGGAGTTAGTTCTAAAGATGTTAAGAATGTTTTAAATTGCTTAAATGAAATGGCTATTAAAGAAGTTAAATCTAATGGTCAATTCAGAATTTGTGATTTAGGAAAATTAAAACTTAAAAAACGTGAAGCTAGAATGATGAGAAACCCTCAAACTGGCAAACAAATGAAAGTTCCAGCTAAAAAAGTTGTTAAGTTTACAGTTGCTAAATCTGTAAAAGAAAAAATTGCTAAGTAATTAGTAAATTAATTGATTAATAAAAAGTCCAACACCGTGATTAAGTGTTGGCTTTTTATTTATAAAAATTTTAAATAATCGATAATTCCTGGATAAGAAATATCTATTTCTTGGCAATTGTCTTTTATATATTCAAATTTAATTGTCTTAGATTTATTTACTTTAATCCAATTGATAATATCAGATGTCTTAATTAAATAAATTTTGTCTATAGCATTAAAATAAACTATCAAAAATGACTTAGCACCATGATTCATTGCATTGATTAAATGTCTTAATTGATGCTCTTTAATTAAATTTAAATTAAAATTTGATTCGTTTGTTTGCTTTGTTTCAAATTCAATATGTTGGGATTTAAATACTCCACAATAATCTACGTATGATTTTGCTAACAATTTACCAACTATTGTATTTGGTGATAAATTTTTAATTATCTTTATAGGTAGATATCTCTTTTCAATAATAGCAATATTTCGGTCATAGTAATATGAATTAGTGCGATTCACTAATTCCTCAATGTACATGCCACGATTGGCATTCATTAATTATCTTCTTCCAAATCTTATAAAGAATGTTGCTATTGTTCAGAATAGACCCATCAAATCTATTAACAATTTGTAACCGAAATATAAAACCAAATTGTTGGTTGCACGATCTTCACCTGCATTTAGAAATTGTGCAGTATTTGAAATCATTCAAACATCAAAAGAAATATAACCCATAAATAGGAATGCAGATAATCCAAGAATTAATCAATAATATCATTGAAATCCTCACATAGTTGTTCCTGAAACAAGCATTATAGTCATCGGTATAAACATTAAAAACATTACAAACAACATACAAGTTCAAGCAATTCTTAAAAGTTTTGCCAAACCAAATGCGGCTTTCATATTTAAAAAATAACCAATTAAGGCACACATTCCAAATACAACACCACAAACAGCAAAGATTAAAATCATTGAATAAGAATCACTTGTAAATAAACTAAATAGCATTCCACATCCAATTCCCTCTCCAAGACAATATAACAATATTCAAAGAACTATTTTTCAAGTGCTTTGAGTGAACAAATTTCTCATTACAACCATTGATCCAAAAATTGAAATAAATACAATTAAGATACTAATCATGTATAAAGAACTTACTGCTTGAAAATAATGCCATTCATATACACATTTATTAAATAAGATACCAAAAGCATATCCAATTAATGCAATCAATAAAAACGAAACACCTGTTACTAGAAAAGATCTAGTAAGAATAGAACCATGCTTGGTACTTAAAATTTTATAGTTATAACCTACATTGGTATTTTCCATAAATACTCCTTCATTTCATTAATAATGATATTATATAACTATCATATACATCTCTATGAAAACAGTTCGTCTTGATAATTATCTAGTTTCTTCAAAATTAGTTGAATCACGTAACAAAGCACAAGAGTTAATAAAATCTAATTTTGTGTTAGTAGATGAAAAAATAATCAATAAGCCAAATTATCAACTTTCTGATCAATCAAAAATTCGAATAATTAAGCAAGAAATATATGTAAGTAGAGCAGCTAATAAATTAAAACATGCTCTTGATAGTTTTAATATTAATTTGAAAAACAAAATAGTTTTGGATATCGGTTCATCAACTGGAGGATTTACACAAGTTTCATTATTAAATGGTGCGTCTAAAGTCTATGCAATAGATGTAGGAACTAATCAAATGAATTTAAAATTAAAAACTAATACTAGAGTGGATCTATATGAGAATACAGATTTTAGAAACATCAATTTGTCTCTGTTTAATCAGAAAATAGATTTTATTTGCTGCGATGTTTCTTTTATTTCACTATCTAAAATAATTGATAAATTAGTTGATCTAATCCCTTACCATTATGAAGGTGTGTTTTTAATTAAGCCTCAATATGAGATAGAAAATATTAAAATTAAAAATTTCAAAGGGATAATCAGAGAAGAGAGCACACGTAAAAGAATAATTGAAAAACTAAAGCAATATTTTATTAAAAATAAATTTGAAATTATTAATTTGATTGAATCTCCTATTAGAGGAAAAGAAGGAAACATTGAATATTTAATTTATGTTAAAAAATAAAATAATCCTTCACATTGATATCAATGCATTCTTTGCTTCAGTTGAAGAAGCAAATAATCCTTCATTGAAAAATAAACCAATTGTTGTTGCCGGTAAGACAAAACGTTCTGTTGTATCTTGCCCAAATTATGCTGCCAGAAAATATGGTATAAAAGCTGCTATGCCAATTTTTCAAGCTAAAAATTTGTGCAAAAATTTAATTATTGTTTCTCATAAATTCAATTTATATGAAAAATATTCAGAAAAATTTATTGATCTTCTTAGTGAAAAAATATCAAATAGAATTGAATATATTTCATTGGATGAATGCTATATGGATGTAACTAATTTAGTTACAGAGAAACAAACTCCAAAAATGATCGCAGAAAAAATTCAGAAAATAGTTAAACAGGAATTAGGCCTTGGAACTTCAATCGGAATTTCATACAATAAGTTTTTGGCTAAAATGGGTAGTGATTATAAAAAACCAATGGGTATTACTGAAATATTAAACAATGATAAAGTTAAAAAGATAATTTGACCTCAACCTATAGGTAATATGTATTTTGTTGGGAAATCAACTGAAAAAGCTTTGATAGAAAATCAAATTAAAACTATAGGTCATCTCGCCAATTGTAATGACTATGATTTTCTTGAATCAGTATTTGGAAAAAATTGAGAACACTTTTTAGACAATGCTAATGGAATAGGTGAAGATGAACTTACATATTCATATGGTGAACCTAAATCTGTCTCTGTAAGTAAAACATTATTAACAGATACAAATGATTACTCTGAAATAAAGGTTAATATTAAAGAATTTGCCAAAGAGATTTCTGAAAGATTGAGTAGGTATGATTTGGTCGGCAAGACTTTAAGTGTGTATGTAAAAGATCCTGAATTTAAACTGCATACTAAAAACAAAACTTTAAAGAATTACATATATAGTTATGAACAAATGCTTGTCGTTTTTTTAGAAATGTATCAAAAACATTTTTTAGATATGAAAATAAGATTAGTTGGCGTTGGAATCTCTAATTTAATCAACAAAGAACCAGAAATGTGCTCAGAACTTTTTGATAAAAAGCAACACAAATCAACACATAAGAAAAACCTTTACGATATCGCTGATGAAATTAATCACAAGTTTTCAAAAAATATATTGAGAGTTGGTTTTAAATCTAAATAGATAATAAAAATTTCTTTCCTTTTTCTGTAAGTATTCTTCCTTTTATTGTCTTATTAATATACTTGCAGTAGATTAGATATGGTTCAATTTTATTCTCTATTGTTGTTTCGTCAAGCAAAAGCGCATGTGATATTGTTTTTATTCCTATAGGTGAATTAAAATCATTTAAAATTTGCATATATTTTAAATCGATTGTGTTTATTCCGTTTTTAACTATTCCAATTCTTTTTAAAATTGTTTTAATAGAAATTGAAGAATTTATTGTTTTAAAATCTTTAATTCTACGAATTATTTTGTTTGCTATTCTCGGAACACCTTTACAATTTTTAGCAATTAAATTAATTTCATCTTTTGTCAACTCAACACCATATCTTTCAGAATAAAAATTAATAATCTCTACCATTTCATTGTTTTCATATTCTCCAAAATATACAATGATGCCAAATCGTTCTTCAAATGATTCAGGAATTTTCCCTAAATTTGTTGTTGCGCCAATTAATGTAAATTTCGGAATCTTAACTCTTGTTATTTTTGAATTAAAATCTTTCCCTAAACAAATATCAATCGCAAAGTCTTCCATAATTGAATAAAGCAATTCAACTATTTGTGGATTAATTGCATGGATTTCATCAATAAATAAAATATCATTTTCTTGAAGAGTTAATGATAAATTGATAATGTCTGTTGGTTTTTGTATATTACCACCTTGAACAACTTTTATTCTGTGTCCTAATTCATTTGATATAACAATGGCCAAGGTTGTTTTTCCAGTTCCGGCCAATCCATGAAACAAACAATGATCTAATGTAGAATTGTTTGCAATAGCTGATTTTATATAAATAGAAATATTATCTTTAATTTCTTTTTTACCTTTAAATTCAGAAAGTTTACTAGGCCTTAATAATTCCATGTTCTTCTCCAGATGCAATTAATTTAATTGCATTTGATATTAAATCTGATAATTCACTTTTACTTTCAATGATTTGTTTATCAGAAATTGCAAAATCAATTTCTTTCTTTTCATAGCCTAAAGATTTCAATGCACTTATTAGTTCAGCAATTTTCGTTGATGTAGGAACCGATTTAACTGATGTAATAGTTACTCCGTCTATTATTTGCCTTGCCACTCTTTCATTAATTGAATTTAATGATGTTAGACTTTTTATATCTTTGTTGATAATGAAAGTTTTTAACATATTAATATCATTTCTTAATATTTGAGCGGCAGTTTTTGGACCTATTCCATTTAAACTGATTAATTTCAAAAATAGTTCTTTTTCTTCATAATTGATGAAACCATAATAATCTTCAATTAAGCTATTTTTATTTGAAATCACTGAATGTTTGTGAATGTAAATCTTTTTTACTTTCCCTAATTCAAACGATTCTGGATTTGTAACATTTATTACATATCCAGTTCAATTACTTTCAACAGTAACTGACTTTTTATTAATGGAAATTATTTTTCCGATAATGTATGACAACATATTTTCTCCTTTACACTTAATACAATTTCTTTGGAAACAATAAATTTTGCAAATTATTTTCTATCTATTTTTAAAAATGCTAAAAAATTGGGGTTTTTTAATTAATCTTGGACAAACTTTATAAAAAAATAATAAAATTATTAAAATAATGTAAAAATTTATGAATGAAAAAAATAAGAAAAATACAATAAAGCAAAAAGATTTAGTGTATTTCACTAATAGAAGCACTTCAAAAGTAAAATTTAACACATCATTTGTTAAGCTTGCTAATATGTATGCAATTAAGAATACTAGTATGAAATATTTAATTGCTGCAGTAAGTGGATTATTAATGAGTATTATTACTATTTTTCTTGTCGAAGTTACAGGTCTTTATACCGGTGGGACAACAGCCTTCTTTCAAGGATTAGCAAGATTCTTTTATTCTTTAATCTCTGTTTATGTACCAAGTTTAAGAAATGATGTCCAAACAATTGGAATGATTTACAACTTAATGTTCTGAGGATTCTATCTACTTGTTAATATTCCGTTAATAATTTTTGCTTTCTTTAAATTAAATAAAAGATTTGCAATGTTATCTGCAACATATTTAATTACTATGCAAGTATGTGGATTTTTATGATCATTTATTCCTGGAATTCACAACATAATGTTGTTTGGTGATACTGCAACTATTGATTTAAATTTAAGAAATTTTAATATTCAATGTGTTACATTCGCTCCAAATGTGTTCCCTTCATTTTCTTTAATTCCTGGGCAAGAACATATGTTTGATTGATCTATGATCACTTCTGCATCTGCATCTAATAACTCTGTTATTACTGGAACTATTACTTCTCAAAATGTTACTGAATTCTTTTTATTAGTTGTTTATGCTTTAGTATTTTCTTTCTTTTCTTCATTGTTTGGATCAGTAATGTACATGATTAGCGGTTCTACAGCTGGTGGTGACATTATTACTATTTATTTCTCACAAGAAAAGCACAAAAACCTTGGAGTTATCATGATATTGTATAACTCAGTTATGATGATTATGGGAGTCTTATTTGGTAGTTATTTATCTGGTGTAGTTTATGGAAATAGTGTTGAATTTAAAGAAATATTAAATTCAGCTCAAGGAATCAAAGGGAACCCATACATTGGTTGACAATACGTTATTTCTGGAAATCTTATTGCTTCATTTATATGAGTAATGGCTCACGGTATGTTAATTGACAAACTATTCCCATGACACAAAATGGTTCGTGTTGAAATCTTTACTAAACCAACAAAAGTAAGACAAATTAATAAAAAATTAAGACACATTAAATACACCCATCCTACAACCATTACAAAAGGTATTGGTGGATATTCTAAAAAAGATGTTGATAGCATGGTTACTATCATGCAATGTATTGAATTACCTGAATTTATCCAAATTATTCGTAAAATAGATGAGAGGTGTTTAATTTCAACAATTCACATGTCAGATCTTGATGGATTTATGACTGTTCAAAAACAAACATGCTAGGTTTTAGTAAAAAATCAAATAAGGAAAAAGCGAATAAAATATTTACAAAGAGCACAGGATATCATACTTATGATATTGCTACATGCTCATTAATTCATGATGGGTTTACTAACATTTCATATAGATATAAACTTGAAAATGGTAATGAATATCAAATAAGAATCGGTAATGATCAAGAATTCATCAACCGCAAAAATGAAAAACTTTTTCTTGATTCAATTGGAAATAAAGACTATATTTCCTTTGATACTAAAAATGGTAATGCTGTAAAAAAATGAATTATCGGAAAAAATCCAGATGAGAAAACATCAGGAAAAATTTCTTTTCTTAATAAACTAAACAAATCAATTGAAAAATTACATACAAATAAGTTGAATAAACAAATTCTTTATCAAGATTTTGGAGAATTTTTTGAGAAAAGTAGTTTGGAACCTGAAATTAAAAGTAAATACTTATCGTTGCTTGAAACCTTTAGAAAAGATAAACTAGTAATGAGTCACAATGATATTAATCCTGCTAATACGTTAATCATTGGAAATAATCAAATTTATTTCATTGATTATGAATGAGCAAGAATTAACTATTATTGATGAGATATCACTAACTATATAAGAGAAGTTAATCTTCCTTTGTGAAAAACATACATCTTTTGTTTATTAAACAACATATCTTTTAAACAAATGAAACAGCGTTTATTTGTATGTACATGTTTTGCTTATCAATGAACTTTTTATATGCAACAAACAGACAAAATTGTAAAATACCAAAAAGAAGTTAAAAAATTAATGGAATATTATTTTAAAAAAGTTAAATAATCTCTAAATCAATATTATTTAATTATTTTGTATAATTAATAGATTATGAAAAAACAAATTATTAATGCAATTAAAGAAGTAGCGGCAGAACAAAATATTAATGTTCCTATGTCTGAATCTAGTTTTTCTAGACCATTAAAAGAAATTGGCATTGACTCTATTTCATCTATATCTATGATAGTGGGAATTGAACAAAAATTGGGTGTTCGTGTTCCAGATGATCATTTACCTAAAATTACTTCAGTAAATTTACTAATTGAAGAATTTGAAAAATTACTTAAAAAGTAGTTTTTTATCATAGGGGTGTAGTTCAATGGTAGAACTACGGTCTTCAAAACCGTCTGTTGTGGGTTCGAGTCCTGCCACCCCTGCCATTTAAAATATAAATACGCTTCATGCGTATTTTTTATT
>CATEWF010000019.1 GCA_949527715.1 uncultured Mycoplasmatota bacterium
GCCAAATCATTTATAATTCACTTGCAAATGTAGTTGCTATGAATGAATTTTCATCAGATGAAAATTTAAATAAAGTTGAAAAAAGTCTTACTTATGATTCTTCTTTTATCGGTATTCAAGATCTATGTACTTTAGGAATTATAGTACTTACAGGAATTTATGTAGGTAAACTTGTTGCTACTCTAGGGTTAGATCAAAATGCCTTTGCTGCGGTTGCATTTGGTATTGCTATGACAGCTGCTATGGTGGTTGCAAATACTATTATCTCAAAAAACAATATAGACGCTTGATCAGCTTATAAAAACAATACAAACAATCTTGTTCCAAAACTTCGTAAAACTGGAGTTTATTCAAAACAAACAAATGACACATATAGTAAAATTTCTGATGATTATGCAATAATTAATAGTTTAGATCCACAAACTACTTATGCAGCTAAACAAAAAGCAGCTATTGATGCTAATAACCTTGCATATAAGACAAATGTATTAATGAGAGGTGAAGCTATCGAACAATGAGTTGATCGTAATCAATTTAAAGATGCAGGTTTTTCTGATAATGAAATTGATGAAATAATCAATTCTTTGTATGAAGAACCTTCTTATTCATCTAATGGTGGAGATTTATTACCTTGACATATGTTGAGTTTGGTTGCAGCAGTACTTAATGGAGTATTTGTGGATGTTTGAGCACCATTTATGCATATGTTTTTAACATCATTCGCAGGTTCAATGAATACACGTTGAAAAGAACTTGCAGAAGTCAGTGAAACTGAAACAAAGATATCAAATTATTATATTGGTATCTCTCAAGATGAAAAAATAGCTGGTAAATGAACGCCGGAAGAAAAAGCTATGTATGGACAAGTAACAGCAAAACATGGTCAAAAATCTGTGCACTATTTTGATAAGGCCAACGAACAATACTACGAAATCGAAAAGGTTAAAAATAAAGATGCTGTCATCACCTCCGGTTTAAGATGATATCCTATAGTTATTACTATAATTACAGCAATTGATATATTAGCTGGTATAGTTCAAGAAGTTCTTAAACCACATATTATTAAATAATAATATTATTTAGTTAATTTCCATAGTGTTGATTTTCTAAAGTTGTTTTGTTTTTAAACCAATTTTAAATCAACTATGGACTTTTTTATAAATATCATAATATATTTTAATTTTTATAAATAAAATATATTTTTTATAATATTTAATAAGTTAACATTTAAGGAGAAAAAATAATGAAAGTAATTCACACAGATAATGCCCCTGCAGCAGTTGGACCATACGTTCAAGCTATTGAAGCAGGAAATATGGTTTTTGTTTCAGGACAAATTCCGTTCGTACCTTCAACAATGACTAAAATTAGTGAAGATATTAAAGATCAAACCAAACAATCAATGGAAAATGTTAAAGCTGTTTTAGAAGCAGCTGGATGCTCATTAAATGATGTTGTTCGTTGCGGTATCTTTTTAAAAGATATGAATGATTTTGCAAAAGTTAATGAAGTATATGGACAATACTTCACAACTCACAAACCAGCAAGAAGTTGTGTTGAAGTTGCTAGACTTCCAAAAGATGTTTTAATCGAAATTGAAGCAATTGCATATAAGAAATAATTTATATGGGTTTTAATAAGAAAAACAAATATACAGCAAGTTCTGACATCAATGTGTCTAGAAAAACCGCTGCCAAAATTGGTCTTTTTGGTGCTGTATCAATAATTATTGGAAGTACTGTTGGTGTCGGTATCTTTTTTAAAAACAACACTGTTTTTGCTAATAACCACGGTAATGCAGCAGGAATTTTAGGTTCTTGAATTATTACTTTTATTATTGCATTAGCAGTTGCTTATTCATTTGGTGAAATAGTAACTTGTAAAACTAAATCTGCAAACTCTGGTTTGGCTGGATGATTTGAAAGATTAGTTGGTTATAGAGCAGGAAGAACTGTAAAAATTATGCTTCCGCTTTTATATTATGGAATTTATGTGTTAGTAGATGCTATCTTCTTTAGTGAAGCAATATTCAATTGCTTCTATCTAGATAACCAAATTGATGCACATATGATATATATATTGTTAGTAGCCCTTGCAGGTATATTTATCTTTGCAACATTAAATCTATTTGTATCTAATTTTTTAAGAAAATGTTCTAGTGTTACAACAATATTAAAATTTATCCCGCTTGCTTTAGTAATTTTTTCTGGAATTATTTTTGGTTCATTACATAGTGAACATAATTTATTTACTCATGCTGCAGAAGCTAGTTCAACATATGATGGTAAATTTAATTTTGCTGGTATGTTAGATTCATTGCCTGCTATATTATTTGCTTTTGATTCATTTTTAATCATTGGTAATATTGCTGGTGAAATGAAAGATCCAAATAAGAATATTCCTCTATCAATTGTTGTTTCAATGGTTGTTTCAGGTATTTTATATATTTTAGTTACATTAGGTCAAATTTGTGTAGGATGCGGAAGTGCATATGCTGTATTTGACTATGTATTTAGTTTTAGTGATGAATGAAAAAAAACGTTCCACATAATAATTTCTATATTTATTTTTATTTCTATATTTGGTGTATTAAACTCAATGACTATGGGTGCTATTAGATCGTTTGATTCAGCGATTGAAGAAGAAGTAATTGCTGGAAGCAAATGGATTAAAAAACTTGGTAATGGTAAATTCTTATTAAATGGATTTATCTTACTAACTATTACTCAAATATTCTACACAATTGTTCTTGGTATTCCTTCAGTTGTAATGAATACAGATCAAATATTTGATGGTGTATCTAACTTCATCGTACTGGCATTCTTTGGTGTGTATGCAACATTATCTGCTGCTTCTATTGTTAATAGGTATAGTCTTAAAGCACCAGAAGTAGTAAAACAAAAAGGACAAGTACCAGTTGCTGCAATCGGTGCAATTGGATGCTTCTTTGTCTTTGCTTATGGTATGATTTGACAATTCTGTGGTGCAATTGCAATAAAACCAACTGCTGCATTTGAAGCATGAGGTTTATTCCATGCCAATTCATTCACAATGGAAGCTTGAATGGCATGTATGTGATTCTGAATTATGTGTGGTATTTTAATAATTGTTCCTATCTTGAATGAACTATTAATTAAATTAACAGACAAAAATTATAATCAAGCATTAATTTGAGAAAAACAAAAAGAATCAGTAGTTAGAAAATAATAGACAATCATTCCATAACGGAATGATTTTTTCTAGTTCTATAATATTTGTGTTATGAAAAATAATAAATATATTCCTAAAACAATTAAAAATTTATTTAGTGGTAAGGATAGTTTTTCTGAAGATGTTAATAATCTCATTGAAAAACATAAAGATAAAAAATTATCTGTTTTGAATACAATGTACTTAAATACAAAATTGCAACTAGATTCTAAAATGATTCAGCCATCTATTGATGTTGTAAATATATTAACAGCTTTAAAATTTTTAATTGAGAAAAAGAGCGCCAGGAAAGATTTTTATAAAATTTTGGCAGTTGCAATTATTACACCAACATTTTCAGTAATTGTTTCTGTTATTGTTTCTCTTTTAATTAAACATTAATTGAATTTTTTAATTATTTCATCAATGAAATTTTTAGATTCATTGTAAGGCTTTTCGCTACGTAAATCTATACCTAATATTTTGATAGTATCCAATGGAGATTTAGAACATCCACTTGATAAAAAATCAAAATATCTTTTTAGCATTTGTTTATCACCGTTGTAAATTTTATTAGCTACATCAATAGCAACTATCTGACCGATAGCATATTTATATACATAAAAATTTCCTACATAAAAATGTCCAATTCTAAAAATTGTTGAAGGTATATATGTGTAAGGAACAGTTGTATTGATTTTCTTATCTATTTCTTTAGATACACCTTGATATTTTTTAATCATATCAATATAAAGTTTTTTAAGAGATTCTTTTGTAAATGGTTTTGCCTGATTTACATATTGATTTGCTAGATATTCAAAATTTGAAAAAATAATTTGTCTAGTTGTTGTGGAAAAGAAATTTGAGATAAATTCATCTAAAATCATTCTTGTCATCTCCTTATCATTTTTATATTTATCTATTAAATATAAAGACAATAATGTTTCATTTACTATAGAAGAAATTTCAGCGTAGAATATTCCGCAATCCGCATATACTTTTTGTTTCTTATTAAAGTAAAGAGAGTGCATAGAGTGACCTAATTCATGTGCGATAGTACTTATAGATCTAAATGTTTCATCAAAATTCATTGATATATAGTATTTATCTAATCCTTTTGTACCACCTATTGAATAAGCTCCAGTTTGTTTTGAGGGCTTTGGTAATCAAGAAATTCAATTTTCATCAAACGCTTTTTTAATGTTTGATAAATAATCTTTACCAAGTGGTTTTAATGCTTCAAGAACTATTTTCTTTGTTTGCTCAATTGTAACTTTTACTTCTTTTTTTGTTAAATCAACAGACTTATCTCATGGTTCTAATTTGGGAAGGTTTAATTGTTTTTTAAGCAATTTATTAAATTTTTTTGAATAGTTATCAATTGAAGGTTTAAACTTCTGAATCATTTTATAAATATGTAAAATTAATTTTTCATCTACTTCATCTGCATCTGCAGCAGCATCAATGTAATCTTTATAATTACGTAATTTTGAATTTGTATTTAACATTAAATAGTTGTAATATAAAGTTTGAGTAAGTGAAGATTCGAATTTATTAAACGCATGATTAAAATTGATCCATGTTGTTTTTCTTAATTGTCGGTCTTTGTTCTTTAAATATTTTGATACATCAGCAACAGTTTTTAATGGAATCTTTTTACCTTTTGAATCAATAGCATCATCAAATTTGATATCTGAATCAGTTAATGTATCAAAAATTCGTTCAAAACCACTATTTATTCTTGAAACTTTAGTTAATAGTTTTTCTTCTTTTTTTGAAAGAATATGTTTTTTTGTTTTAAAAATTAAATCAAAAGCTCTTTGATATTCTGAAATAGATTTATCTTTTAAATAACTTCTAATTTTCTTTTCATTTTTTAAAATAATATTTTGATAATCAGAGGTTTTTTGACCATATTCATTAGCAAGAGTAGATATTTTTTGAGAATATGAAATTCATTTAGGATTAGATAAATCTTCTTGGTAGTTATTAGAAATATAATTCATTAATCTGTTTGAAATAACTTCATCTTCTTCATTAACCTTTAACCATTTTTTAAAATCAGGTAAACTTTTGTAAAAATCAGGATAAAGTTTTAAAATTTCTTCTTGTTTATTTGTTCATTCTTTAATTAAAGCATCTAAAGTTTTGCCTTTTAATAAGCATTCTAAGTCTCAACAATATTTCTTGTTTTCCATAATATGTTTATTTTATATTTTATAAGTATAATTTATTAAAGTTATTTAATAAAGGACTACTAATTATGAATTTTCAAAGTATCATGCAACAAGCTCAAAAAATGCAAAGAGAAATGGCAAAAAAACTTGAAGAGTTTGAAGCTAAAGAATTTGAATATGATTACAAAAATTCTTCAGTTATTATAAAAATAACTGGTAAATTAGAAATTAAAGCAATAACCATTAGTGATGTATTAGTAGATCCTGATGATAAAACAACTCTACAAGATATGGTAGCTGAAGCAGTTAGTGCTGCGATTAAAGAAGTTAATGATGCAAAAGATCAAATTACAGCATCTGCTATGCCTAAAGGTGGAATGCCTGGTTTATTTTAATAATGAACAACGCTGAATTTGACTATTTAATAGATGCACTTAAATCACTTCCTGGTGTTGGAAAAAAGCAAGCTGAGAGAATTGCTCATTTTTTAATTAAAAAAGATGACCAATACATTAAAGAATTTGTTGGAAGAATAACTCAAGCAAAGCAAAAGATTAAAATATGTAAAATCTGTAATAACTATTGCTTTGGTGAAGTTTGTGATATTTGTTCTAATCAAGATAGAGACACCACTAAATTGTGTATTGTTTCTTCACAAGAAGATTTACAAAAAGTTGAAAATACAAATTCGTATTCAGGAAGATATTACATTCTAAATGGTGAATTAGATGTTAAGAATAAGACAATTTTAAACCAACAAGTTGTCCAAAAATTAATGGATTTACTTAAAAAAAGCAAAATTAAAGAAGTCATTATTGCAACAAATTGAACGGTTAATGGTGAAGCTACTGCAGCTTTTGTTAAAAAAATTATTAATACTATTTCTGATGTAGAAGTTTTCCGTATAGCTTTAGGATTACCAATTAATTCAGCTCTAGATTACGCTGATAATTTGACATTAAAATACGCT
This sequence comes from uncultured Mycoplasmatota bacterium, assembly GCA_949527715.1. Taxonomy (GTDB): domain Bacteria; phylum Bacillota_I; class Bacilli_A; order Mycoplasmatales; family Mycoplasmoidaceae; genus Malacoplasma_A. The sequence continues at coordinate 6,337 of CATEWF010000019.1, forward strand.
ATAAAAAATAAAACTAAATATTAACAATAATATTTATAATATGTGCGAAAGATTATTTAACCCTATCTAACATGAAGCGATGATTTAAAAATACCTTGATATCGGTTGCATGTCTTATTCCGCTTGCATTTGTTGTAGGGTTTAGTACAAATTGATCTAATAAAACCACTATTACTTCAGTTGGTTCGTCTGGAGTAAAACCATTTATTGAGGAATTATCAAAAGATTATTTAAAATCGCATAAATCAATTGATATTACAGTTGACGCTGGTGGTTCTGGATTTGGTATTGACCAAGTGGCCGATGGTTTTACTAACATTGGTAATGCTTCAAAAAATCCATATAGTTCTGTTATAGATCCTAAAAACGAATTAGAGCAAAAGTGAAGAGATAAAAACATAAAAACTTATACAGTTGCATGAGAAGCAATCTGTTTAGTTTATATCCCACCAAAAAATTCTTTAATTACTGATGAAATGTTATTTCCTACTGACAATAACAAGAGCATGTTATCTGTTTCAGAAAGTACAATTGCAAAATTGTATCAAGCGTTTTCTGGTTTTGCAGATGATTCATACATGAATTCTTACCCATCTTTAGGTGATTTTGCAAGTGAATATATTGATTCATCAATTATTTCAATTTTAAAAAATACAAAAATGATTCCATATGTTCGAACTGGTGGGTCATTAACTTCTGGTACCGCTGCATCTTTTTATGAATATTCAAGATATAAAAATTTTGATTCAAAAAAATTATCTAGCAGAACACAAAAAGCATTTGAAGTTGGAAATTATGGAAGCAATTGAAAGTTAGTTCAAACGGATGAAGCTAATAGTCGTGCTTGAGACATGTTTTCAAAAAGTAATACACCAGGTTCAGTTGTATATCTTTCTTCAGGATTCATTGCACAGAATGAAAATTTAATAAGAAAGAATCATTATGGGGTTTTTGGATATCAAGGAAGCAATTCTACCGTATATTCATACACCGTTGAAAACATGCAAAATAGTAATTATGATTGATGCAGACCGCTTAATTTAATGACTTCATTGGATAGTGATGAAGGTCAATTATCTTTTATTGAAAACTTTTTATTAGATGATGCTAAAACAAAAGATATTTGAAATAAAATGGGCGCAGCAACTTTAACACAAAATCAAAAGAATTCAATGAAAAAAGATGATTCTTATAAAATTTCTGACTTTGATTTGCACGATGTTCGTTTAGACGAATCGTTTGGAGCAATTTATGAATAAAAATAAATCATATTCTAAATTGATGTCTAAAAAAACCAAACAGGATCATGTATCAAAAGGTTTATCGTGTTTCTTATCGTGGGTTTTCGCATTAGTGTTTTTTGCTTTGATTATCTTTATTATTTATGCTTCAGTTCCTGGATTTAAAGAATATGGTATAAAGAACATTTTATTTACTTCTACATTTGATTTAGCAAACAATAAAGCCTCTATTTGATTACCATTATGTGTCACAATTTTGATTTCATTAATAGCAATTATTTTTGCAGGTCCAATTGGAATTAAAACAGCTATTTTCATTAAATATAGATTGCCAAAAAAATACAAAAAAGTTACTAGAGTTGGTATTGAGTTATTAGCTGATATTCCTTCGGTTATATTTGGTTTATTTGCTGCTGAATCGCTAGGATTAATTGTAAAAAAGATTTTTAATCTTGATACTACATATAGTTTGTTAACAGCTGGTATTATGTTGATTTTTATGATATTACCTACTGTAGTATCACTAACACTTAACGCTTTGGATGGTGCAAATAATGATTTAATATCTGCTTCAATGGTTTTAGGGAACACTAGAACTAGATCAATTTACAAAGTTGTTAAAAAAGAAGTTAAAGGAAGTATATATGTAGGAATAATTATTGCATTAGCAAGAGCGATTGGAGAAACAATGGCTGTTTCAATGATCCTTCAATCTCAGGGTTTTAATGATACATTCAATCAAGGTTTTTGGGGATTGTTAACTTCAAATTTGAGAACTTTGGGTGCTTTAATTTCGGCTAATATGTTTGCTGAAGGTGGAGGCCCTGCTCTTCAAGGATTATTATTTGCATTCGGCATATTCTTGTTTGTTTTTATTATGATTTTGAATGCTATTGTAATGAGATTAAGCAAACAAAAATCTTCAAAAAATAAAAAATACAATCAATTCACAAAAAAAGCATGGGAATGAATAACGTTTGTTCCAAGACTAATTAAAAAAGGTTTTAAAAAAATATTTAGAGTAAAAGAATATGATGGAAAAGATATCTCTAAATATTTGTATAAAAGAGTCAAGTCTAATAAATTCTTAACTAACTTTTATACTTCGTGAAAGATGTTCTGGGAATGAGTTTCAATAATCATTACTCTTGCATTTTTATTTTGAATATTAATTGATATATTAGGTTATGGTGGTGTTGCAATTGCTAGTGGATATTCTTCTGCTTTTTCATTTGGTAAAGATACAACTGGTCAAGCGTTTGTAAATACTTTATTAATTATTGTTTTAGCGATTGGTATCGGATTACCTTTGTCATTGTTAATAGCAATTTATTTAAATGAATTTGCGAAAAATGGTAAGACAAAGAAAATTTTATTGTTTTTTATTGATTCTCTTGGTGCAACACCTTCAATTTTATTTGGTATGTTTGGTTTAATATTTTTTATTCAAACATGTGGAATGTCATCTGCAGGAAGCGCAGGAAAATCTTTAATTGCTGGTGCGCTAACTATATTAATAGTTATTCTTCCTACATTTATTAGAACCATTCAACAGGCTCTTCAATCCGTTCCTAAAGAATTAAGAACGAATTCAATGGCATTAGGTGCAGGAAAATGAGAAACGATTAGAAAGATTGTTTTGCCTACAGCACTTCAAGGAATTACTACAAGTGTTGTTTTATCAATTGGTAGAATTCTAGCTGAGACTGCACCATTATATTTAACATCAGGTTTGTCTTCTTCTGGTTCCATTGCTCTTAATACTGCCGGTCAAACTTTAACAACTAGAATTTATGATCAAATTTATACTGCAGATATTACTCAAGGGACATCTGTTATGTATGAATGTGCATTCATAACGATGATTTTGGTTTTATTGATTATTATGATTTCGCATGTATTGATTCCATATTACTTTGTATGAAAACAAAAGAAAATTCAGAAAAAATATTCAAAACCTGATTCACCATCAAAAACAAATAAAAAGAAAAGAATATTTTCAAAAATATCAAAAAATAAAAATAACAATATTATTGTTAATAAAATACAATTATTACATAACTACTTACAATTAACATAATGATAAAAGTAAAGAAAACATCTATCGATAAAGATCAAAAAGATGCTCAAAAAATTAAAAAAATTTTAGAGAAAAATAAAGTGGTTGCCCCCCTTTACTATCTGTTTTTAGATAAAAATCAAAAAACTATTTATAAAACATTAAAAAATAAAATTAAAAACGAATTAGAAACAAAAAAAACTAATTTTAATAAAAACAATATTTTTGAAGTTGAAAAATTTAATTTCTGGTATAGAAATCAAAATAAGCATGCATTAATAGATATTAATACAACTATAGCTCGTAAAAAAGTTACAGCTTTTATTGGGCCTTCTGGTTGTGGTAAGTCAACATTCTTGCGTTGTTTAAATAGAATGAATGATCAAATCGATAACACACATAGTGAAGGAAATATTTATTTTGATGATGGTATTAATTTAAAATCACCAAAATTAAATACGTTAGAATTGACTACACGTGTTGGAATGATATTTCAAAAGCCATCACCATTCCCAATGAGTATTTATGATAATGTTGCATATGGTCCAAGATCACATGGTATTAATGATAAAAAAGTACTAGACACAATTGTTGAAGAATCATTAAAAGGTGCTGCTCTTTGAGATGAAGTTAAAAACAATTTATATGATTTAGGTACTTCATTATCAGGTGGTCAACAACAAAGATTGTGTATTGCAAGAGCAATTGCTCTTAAACCAGAAGTTTTGTTAATGGACGAGCCTACAAGTGGTCTTGATCCGATTGCTACTTCAAAAATTGAAACACTTGTTTTAAATCTTAAAAAAGATTTCACAATCATTATCGTTACTCATTCTATGGCTCAAGCTCAAAGAGTAAGCGATGACACTGCTTTCTTTTATCAAGGAAGACTAATTGAAAAAAATACGACGAAAAAAATATTTACATCACCAGATAACAAGAGAACACGAGAATATATTTCAGGAAAAATTGGATAAGAAAGGATTAATTATGAATAAATATAAGATTAGTACAATTATTTCAACAATATTATTAGCACTAACATTCATTGTTTTGTGTGCTAGTGCGTTTAGTAGTGAAACAAATTTTGATTTATTTAACATGAATGTTAGAGAAGGTTTTTGAAAATTAAATTTAAATGTGGATACAACTACAGGTTCAACAATAGATAGAACATTTAGTACTTATGGTATTGTTTCGCTTATTTGTATTTTAATATCATTTCTTATGATTACCATACATACACTTATTAATTTGAAAAACAATTACAAATCAAAAACTACAAATATTGCATTGTATTTAATGATGATTGTATGTTTTGCTGTATTTATTGTTGGAATAACTGCTATTCCAAACACATCAGCTACAGATGAAAACCAAAATTTTTCATGATTATTTAAAACAAAAAGTTTGCAAGATGGAGCTATAACTCTAACGGGTGGTGCAATTGGTTGTTTAGCCGCACTTATTGTAGCATATGTATGTTCATTAGGTTATTTTGCATATAGTTTATTTAAAAAGAATAAAACTACAAGAAAAGGAAAATAAAATGGCAGCTAATTATTCGTTATTAAAAGATTCAGAAAATGAATTACTAGAAAAATTTCGTGCATTTGCCAGACACGTTATTTTGTCTTGAAAAACTTTATATAAAACTTTACAAAATGATGAAATAATTTCAGAAGAACAACTTCAAACTTTTTTTGAATTAGAAGATCAATCTAATCATTTTGAAGCTGAAATTCTTGATGATTCAATTTGAGCTATTTCAAAAAACCAACCAGTCGGCAACCATTTAAGATTTATTATTGCAATTTTAAATTCAATCACAGATTTAGAAAGAATGGCTGATTATGTAATGAGTACTGCAAAGTTTTTCTATACTCACAAAAAAGTTGGTAACAAAATTAAGGATTTATTGATTTCGTCGATAAAAGATTCATCAAGTTATATTGAAAAAATATTAGATTGTTTAATGAATAAAAAAGCAGTTGAAACATATGAAGTAGCAGTTAGATATCAAACTGCATATCAAGACAAATACTCTTCTACAATGGTTGAATTGTCTAAAATTCTTCATTCTAAGACAGCGAAAGAAATTGCTAACATCTTAACTGGAGTAATCATTATTTTTAAACATGTAGAAAGAAATGTTGATCACGCACTAAATATTGCAGAAAACTTCTTGTATATTAAAGAATCTGATTTCTTCTTTAGTAAAAAGAGTAAACAAGTACAAAAGATTAAAAAATAAGCACCTTTTATAAAAAGTCTATATAATTAACAACAAATAACAATCTTAATATACTTTTTAATATTATTATGTCAAAAATTGATTTTTTAGGTTTTGGCGGATTGGATGAAAAACAAAATCCATGTTATTCATTAACCATAGATGGAGATATTTATATCTTAAATTGTGGTATTTCTTTACCGACTTCAACCTCATTAGGAATTAAGAAAATAATTCCTGATTATTCATGGATTATTAACAACAAAAATGCAATTAAAGGTATTTTTATTGGTAATGCAACATATATAAACTTTGGTGGATTGCAATATCTATATAGACTTTTACCAAACATTCCTATTTATACAAATGATATCAGTGCTTCTATTATCATTACATATTTTAAGAATCTTTTTTATAACACAAATAATAATTTGAATTTAAATATTAGGGTTCTTGAACCGATGAAAGCTAATCAAATTGGTAAAGCTTCAGTGATTATGTTTAAAGTATCATCATATACACCACATTCAACAGGATTTGTATTTAATACAAAAGATGGTGCAATAATTTACATCGATGATTTTGTTTTGAATTCAAGTATTGGAGATTTGTTTCCTAATGATTATCTGAAAGTAGCACAAGCATTTAGTACTAGATGTTTAGCGTTAATAGTTGGATCAGGACTTGTTGGTGAATCTACAGGATTTACTTATCCTAATGCTCATATTATTAAATATTTTATTGGTATTTTACAAGAACATATTGATTCAAGGGTCTTAGTTTCGTGTTACGATTTTGAAATTTACCGTATGCTATCATTAATTAGCGCTTGTGCATCAATGGGCAGACCAATTTGTATATATGGTAAAAACTTCTTTTATACTTTCAAACATTTACAAGAGACAAAAAAACTTTTTATCAAAAATCTAAAAATTATTAATGATTCACAATTAGAACAAAACCCAAATGCTGTTGTTCTTATTGTTGATTCTCTTGAAAAATATTTTGTCAAACTTCAAAAAATTATTAATGGAGAAGATCCAAAAGTTCAATTACAAGAAACTGATAATTTTGTATATGCAAATAATACATTATTTGGATATGAAAAAGCGGAAGCAAATTTAATTGATAATTTATATCGTTCAAATATTAATCAAATTTACAAATTACCAAAAACAATCCTTCCATTAAAAGCTTCAAATGAAGACCATAAATTTATCATTAATTGTTTCAAACCCAAATACATTATTCCTGTAAGCGGTTTACATATGAGTTTCGAAGCGTATAAAAAATGTGCTTGATCAATGGGAATTAACAAAAATAGTGTTTTAGTTCTTGATAATGGAGACAAAGTTACTTTTGAAAATACACAATTATTACCAACAAAGAAATTTATTAAATTAACTCCACAATTTATTAACTCTCAAGGTTCACTTGATGGAGAAACAAGTTCTATGTTTGAAAGAGACCAGATGAAAGAAACAGGCGTGGTGCTTGCTAATTTGTTGCTTTCAAATCAAACCAAACAAATTATTAAATTTAATTTTGATGCTGTTGGAGTATTAAACATTACTGATCAAATAAAAGAAACTTTATCAAAACTAAATGAAGAGTTTGTTAAATCATTAAACGAATATGCAAAGACTCAGTTAGAAGCAAAAACTTTTGATGTAAAAGAATATAAATTATTTGTTAGAAAAATTGTAGGTAAACAGTTTGATAAAAAATTTAACAAAAAGCCACTTGTTATAACAACTATAATATTTTCAAAATAGTTGTATATATGGATACTAAAGTTACTCAAGATATTTCTGAAGTAAATAATAGAATAGTAGCAAATTACAACAAAGCTAAAAAAACATCTAGAATTTTTACTTGTTGTATGTTGTTAATTCTATTAACAATATCTTTAGTTAGATTACCATTTACAGGTTGTTATTTAGATGCAATATTTTTTGAATACTTATTTGGAGTATCAAAATATTTTGTTTATTTTTTTATATATGCAATGCTAATAGTTAAATTATTTAACAAAAGTATTCTTAAAATATTTTTTAAACACAATATTTGAATTTTTGAGTTGTTAATGTTTTTATTTATTTTCATTATGACTTCGGCAGCTTCATGATTAGCAGGGAATCATGCTACACAAGTAATTAATCAAAATTTTATTGATCCTTTAATAAAATATCACACATTATATGAGCAATATATTAGCATAAATTCATTAAAAATGTGATTTTCTGAATTCATTAATTCAAACATTACAGGTGGGTTGATTGGAGAATTTTTTGTAAGCTTATCATTTATTATGCAATGATCAACATTGTTTATCTTTGAAATGATTTTACTTATTGCTGCGGTTGCAATTTTATTTGGAGTCAAAAATATAAAGTTCTTAAATAAAATAAAAAAATCAATTGTTCAAAAATTGGGTGGTGTTTATTTAGAACAAAAAAATCCAGAAGATGAACTTAATGGTACTAAAAAAGATAAAAAGATTAATATATTTGATTTGAATTCAATTAAGATGGAGGCAATGAACCAATCACAAGATACACCGCCTCTTTCTTTTTTAACAGATACTGGAGTAGATAACTATCAAAGAAATATTGAAAAATCTGTAAAAGTAATAAAAGATTTAAATAACTTTATTCAAAAAAATAACATCGGTCTTGCTTTTGTAACTTCAAACATTATGCCATTGTATTGCGAATATATTTATAAGTTCACAGATGAAGACCAAATTAATAAGTTAATTCATTTAAAAAAAGAATTACTTGAAATATTTAGCACAAACCAAATTAACTTTGCAGTTAAAGGAGCAAAAATTACCATTGAAGTTTTAAACAAACAACCATCAAAAATTTCGATAAAAAATGTATTAACATCTGAAAAGAAACTAACGAAAGATATTGTTGCAGTTGGATCAACATATAGTCAAATGAATGTAACTTATGACTTTAAAACTAGTCCATCAACACTAATTGTTGGTAAACCAGGAAGTGGTGCTATTATGCAAGTTTCGTCATTGATTCTTTCGCATGTTTATTTAAATTCACCCAAAGATTTAAAAATTCTTTTGTGTTCTTGTCGTGAACAAAAAATATTTGAATCTTTTTCCGGATTAGATCATTTAATAAGTTCTCCAACTTCTACACAATCTGAAACAAATACATGTTTAACTTCATTGCTTGATGATTTAAAATTAAGACAAAAAACGATATCTAAATCACATTGTTCAGATATTGACACATATAACAAGAATAATCAAGAAAATAAACTTAATAAAATATTAGTTGTTTTATTTGATGTAGATCAATTCCTAAATGAAACACCAAATAATATCGCTATTTTAAAAGAACTTTTATCAACGGATGCAAAAATTTGTGGTGTAGAAGTAATACTATATGCACAATCAATTGATTCATATTTATGAAATGAAGATTTTCAAAAAAATATTTCTTCTTATTTTGTCTTCAAAACTTCTGATGAAAATGTTTCTAAATTATTCTTAAATTCTCCTAAAGCATTAAATTTATTTGGTAACGGTGATGGATTTATGTTATTAAAATCAGATAGAACAAAAACAAGAATCCAATCTTGTTATGTAAATAAGGAAGAACTAATTGAGACAATCAAAATTATTAATACATTCTACGATTGCAAAAACAAATAATATTTAAAAAATGGTTTTGCTATATAATTTGTCCTACAAGTAATTGATCGCTGCATTAATAATGTAGAGGAAAGTCCATGCTTGCACAGGCTGCGATGCTTGTAAATGTTTATGTGGAATGATAAATTCCAACACCCTATAGTTAGAGTGATGACGCTAGAACTATCTAAGTATTAGTATAAGATAGTAATAGCCTAAAGTGCCACAGAGACGAGTTTATAGGAAACTATAAAAGTGAAACGCGGTAAACTCCATAAGCAAGAAACCCAAATTTGGTAGGGGAACAAATCAAAGATAACTGAATCGATGATTTGACACATATGTGTAGATAAATGATCAATATCATTATACGAATAATGACACAGAACATGGCTTACAACTTGTAAATAACTAAATAAAAAAAGGTCGGTTTTAATCGATCTTTTTTATTTTCTTATAGACTGTAAAACCTATTTTACGCCACTTTGGAGTAAATATGGGGAAATGAC
>CATEWF010000020.1 GCA_949527715.1 uncultured Mycoplasmatota bacterium
CTATAAATTTTTATTAAGATATCAGCCACTTCCTGAATTAAAAATTAATAAGAACAAAAGTGGTTGAAAAACTTTGTTTCCATGTTGTGTAACTGGTTCACTAGAAAAAAACGAAACGCCTATAATAAATTGCATTAAAGAAATTAAAGAAGAAACCGGATTTAATATTACTAAAAGTAATATTAAAGCATCAAATATTGCCGTTGCTTCTACTCAGTCAAATGAATGTGTTTATAACTTTATAGTAGATATCTCTAATTGTAGAAAATCTAATCAACAATTAGGTGATGGATCGATTTTTGAAAACGTTTCAAAAAATATTTGAGTAAGTCATAAAGAACTAAAATCAATTTTATTGAAAAATAAAATTTATTTATCAAGTTTAGCAAGTGCATATTTGTTATTTTTAGATAAAATATATTTAAAGGAGAAAACTAATGATTAATCTTAACAACAAACAAAAATTTACTTATACTTTAAAAGCTCAAAATTTAACCAACAAAAATTTAGATCATTTTTCTAAAAAATTTGTTTGAGAAATAAAAAAAGATGAAGAGTTTATTGGAGGAAATTTTTATAAAAAATTTCGTGATTATTTTATTAAATTAGATTTCAATATTAACATTAATTTAAATTCTTTTTTTAAATTAATAAAAAAAGAAAATTATGTATCATTTTTAAATGCTATTTTTTCATGCCATGAGTTTGTTTATCATACTCCATGTAATTTTAAAACAACTCCTATTACTAAAGTTCATCATAACTTTATAGTTGATATGAATTCATATGGTAAATACGTTAATGAAGCTCTAGTATTTGTTGGGGCTGAATCATTTTCAAGAAAATTAATTGGTTTACCAGAAAATATGCTAAACCCAGCAAAATTTGTTGAAATAGTTAAACATCAGTTTGCAAGTCTTAAAAACATAGAAATCAAGGTTCTTAATAAACAAGAACTTGCTAAAAAACAAATGAATTTGTTGCTTGCTGTTGGTCAAGCTTCAAACAAAGAAAATGAACCAAAATTATTGTCTATTTCTTTAAAAAATAATAGTAAAGCAAAGAAAATAGTCCTAGTAGGTAAGGGTGTGTGCTTTGATACTGGTGGTTTAAGTCTTAAATCATCAAATTATCTTGAAGGGATGCAATATGATATGTCTGGTGCAGCAATTGTAGTTGGTACTATGTTTGCACTTGCTTCAGTAAAATCAACTGCTAATGTAACAGTTTTAGCTCCATTAGTAATTAATGATATTGGTTCTAATGGAATTAAAGTATCAGATGTAATTACTTCTTATTCTGGTCAAACAGTAGAAATTACTAATACTGATGCAGAGGGTAGATTGATTCTTGCTGATTCCATCACTTATGCAGAAAAAGATCTAAAAGCAGACACAATTGTAACTATTGCTACGCTAACAGGAGCAATTGAATATGCATTAAGTGACACTTTTACTCCAATTTGATTGACAAATAACAAGCAATTTGATCAATTTAAAAAAGCGGCTGATAATGCTGCTGAACTTATTTGACATATGCCAATGCATTTTGAATATGAAGCAAAGATGAAATCTTCTAAAATTGCAGACATAGTAAATAGCGAAAAAACTAAGGGAGCGGCTAGTAGCACAGCTGCATGCTTCTTGTCTTTTTTTAGAAAAAAAGCTAATTTTGTTCATTTAGACATTGCTTCAACTAATGAATTTAATCATTCACCATTACCGATAATGTTGAGAACATTATTTTACTTGACAAAAAAAGTTCTTAAATAAAAAGTTATTAAATATTTGCTTAAATTCTATATAATATAGAAAAATAGTAAAGAGTGTTTTTTAATATGTTATTTTCAAGAAACAAAAACAAAATAAAAAAAATTACATGTTTATCTGTTATTTTCGCTGGAGTTTTATCTTCTGCTTCTTTTTTGTCTTCTTGTTCAGACCCATTGAAACCAGAGGTAAACTCAATTTTGTTGTCTACGGATGCTGACAAAGAAATCAGAGGTATCATTTGTGAGCAAGGTGAATTTAACCCAAATTTCAACATTGTTTTTGATGATACTGATGGCGTTCCTATTCATGATAACATTGATAAAGTATATTATGAATTTGAGAACAACCCATATCCAAAAAATATAAAAATTGATAAAGATTCTGGAGTTATTTCTTGAGCTTTTGGACAATCTTTTTCAAACATTGGTTTAGATGTTTGTGCTGTTTTGCAATCAAACTCAGAAATAATTTCTAATGATGTTCATTTTGAATTAAATACAACATTTGAAAGAATTACAGAAATTGAATTGGAATATAATGGTTCATACAAATTAGATGGAACAAAAGGGGTTTCTGGAGCTTCTGATAATAAAATTTTTCATAGTTTTCTTCCAACCAATGCCGATCAAACAACTCCTATAAAATCAAATTTAACTCCATGTATTGATTCAAAACAATTTACTTCTGATGACATATATATTCAAGATGATTACATTAAATGAAGTGATAATTTAGATGTTGGCACGTATAAATTTAACATATCCTATCAAACAATGGATGGAAAGATTTTTAAATCTCTTCAACAATTTACTTTAAATATAGATTATCCTATCCCATCATCAATTTCACTTAGTGGAACATATGAATATACTTATCTTTCACAAAAATATTCTAGTAACAATATAAAAGTTACACCATTTTGTGAAGGTAGTGCTCAAGCTAATTTTACAGTAGGTGTCATTCCAGAACAGGCTATTAATACTGTAACATACACATTGCTAAATGCAGATAGTTCACCTTGCTTGTGTGACGAAGTTAAGATTGATCCATCTACCGGAAATTTGACTTGAATACCATTTGATGAATCATACATTTCAAGAATTTTAACTTTTTATGTTGAAGCAACATCTAATGTTAATCCAAATGTTAGTGATAGATTGCAAATAAACGTTGAAATTCAACAAGATTCTGTTATGTATGCTTCATACTCAAATCCAGATTTAGTCGGTACTACCAATTGTCCAACTACAGATTCTGGTAAGTGAACTATAGATATTCTTCCGGTCGGGTTTTGTCAAGATGTTGAGTTTAGTATTAACACTCCAGACGAGAAGATTAAAGTTGATAAAGATACTGGTAAAATTTCATGAGGTGCCTTTTCAAATCAGACTTCTGACCCAATTAAATTTACTATTACTGTCTACTCTCCAGTAATAGATAAATCAACGCTTGTTAATTTTACTTTATCGATTGTTCTTCCTGACATAAAACAAATTAAATTAAATTGAGTTAATCAATCAGGTAGTACAACAAGTAAAGATTTATACGGATTTATAAATAGAGAAGGTACTTCATATCCTGAACATACTAAAGTGACAATTAACCCTTCTGATGCAAGTTCGTCTTCTCTTGCTTGGTCTTGTTGAACATCTGAACCAGATGTTCAATTAGATTTTGATTCTAACTCTGGTATTATTTCTTGAAGTCAAATTCCTTCTTACCTTTCAAATGAATCTCTTCCTGTTTTCATTAGATGTTATGATAAAAATTGTCCATCTACAAATGATACAATACAATTAGATTTACACATACGAAGTGAGTGAAGCTATATTGGGTCAGAATATTTTGCAGGCGACCCTGATTTTCTTATAGATCAACCTCAACCTATTTCTCAAAGCAACGGTGTATCTACTTGCTATTGATCTGTTTCAAATTTTTCATATAGCTTAGATCCGGTTGATCCTACAAGATTAGCTGCTTATTTAATAAGTGGTGAATATGTTCCATATTCTCAATTGTTAACATCTGGATTAGTAAGAAATTTATCACTAAATTTCAATTTTAATATTAGATTGGCTACAGGCGAATCCTTTGATACTCCGATTTCGATTAGTGACCAAGAAATCGCTAATAATTTTGGTAAATTTACAATTGATACTAAGAAAATTAGTCCGAGATTGTTTTCTCCATATGATGAAAATGTTACTGAAATGTCTTGACAACATGTTATGCATTATATTTATAGGTATTTTTGTTATGATTACAAGTTTAATTTTGTCACATCAATTAATGGTGTAAAAGATAGTTTTTATTCACTTAAAGATTGTGTAGAAGTGAGATATGATATGACTCACCAGGTTTTTACAACACGAATCAATACAAAAAATGTACCTCTTGTAACAATGGGTGATTTTAAAATATCTTTTAAACTTCAATCAATCGATAGAGAGTCTTTTGTACTTCTTCGTGATGTTACTGGTGCTCCTGAAGACTTAAATCCTATTGCTCATTATGAAAAATATACAGAGAGTATAACAACATATGTAGGTACTATTTCAACAATTACTCCTGCTTTTGAAATATACTCATACAATAATTAAAATCGGTAATTACTAAGTTAAAACCAAACTTCCCAGTAATTTAGTTTGATAGAGACTGTGTTATATAATTCAATTGATGATTTATAGTTTAATTTAGGTCTTCATAGATTATTTATTCAATCTATAACCTGATTTATGTGTTGTTGAGATATATTTGTAAAGTCTGTTTGTTTTACATTTTTATAAATAAAACAACGATTTGATGAAAGAATGGTTGAATTACAGGTTGTTTTTACAATATTTGATAACTTTTCTCTCTTGCATTATTAAAAATTATCTGCACTTTTTTATATTCATAGTGTGGATTTCCTAAAATTGTTAGTTTAAGACTAATTTTACGTCCAACTATGGACTTTTTATATCCCTAGAAAGTTTACTATTGACTTTTTAAGTCAACAAAATGATATTAAATAATTAAACATATTTTGTATACAATGTTATAATTAACTCATTAAGAGGTAATTCATAATGAAAAAAAATTTAAAAATTGGAATTTTTGCTTCGCTGGTTGTTGCTAGTCTTGCAGGAGTAGTCGCTTCCCCAATTATTTCTCATAATTTGGAAGTTAATTCATCAATTAAACAAATCAGGACAAATTTGTCCAATAATAAACACGATTTGCAAACTTATCAGCAAAATCTTTTACTGTTAAAAAAATTGAATGCAAAAAAAATTGATTCAAAAATACTTAGACAATTGTCTGATAAGGTTATAACGACTGAACAAGTTGAGCAATTTAAAAATGATATTTTGAATAAAATTGCTGCATCTATTTGAACACTAGCCAACAAGGAACAGTGATCATATGAAACGGCTAAAAATGCAGTTCTTGAAAAATGTGGAATTTTTTTAAAGAATTTTCAAATGCAAAAAGAAGGTTTAAATCCAGATGAACTGGATGAAAATCAATCAAACGCTTCTTTATATCAATATCTTCAAGATCAAGAGGATGCAATGAACATCGATGTATTTGATTCTTATGAAGGCCAATTGGTAGTTGAATCTATGAAAGAGGAATTCAATCAATCTTTATTTAAAATGAGCAATGATTTAGTTTCGTTAGAAAAGAAAAACTCATTATCTGTTGAATTTTCAAGTATTTTTGATGGATATGTAGATATTGCTAAAAGTTTTTACTATTCACAATTACAATTTGATATTGGATTATTAGATTTGGAAAAAAGTATTAATTTTTTTGAAGAATTCGTTAAACCATTAAATAGAGATAAAAATGATTGTACATATCAAAATTACACTGCTTCAATTGCGGATAAACAGTTAGAACTTGTTTTTAATAATTTTGTTGAATATTACCGTGATTCTCTTCAAATATATGATGATGGAAGAGAGTTTATTGATTGTATTGCTGATTATTCAAGTAATGGTTATCTTTCTTTAGAAAATAATCTTATTAACACAGAAGATTTATCAAAATTATTTACATACAAATACAACACTCTTCAAGGCTCAATTCTTTTACGGCCTACTTTTAATTATTCAATCATGGCTGGCCATGGTGATGAATTAAAAGATGATTATGGTATTGGACAAGTTTTGCCAATCCAAGATTTTAAGTCACTTGGTGGTGCTGAATATGCTATTGGAGAATTATATCCAGGATATTTAGCACACTTTAGAATCCATAGTTTAGTTGACAACAAAGATGATTCACAGTGTAATATATCACTTGAGATTGGAGTTTCTGACGCAGTAAGAGATCCACAAAGTGAGCATATATTATGACTTAGTGATTATAACAAACAACAAAGTGTAAATGATGATTCAATAGACGATTATCAATTATTTAATTTAGTAGTAGATGGTCTTACTGAAAAGAGTTATATTGCTAATCATAAATTTTACACAAACCTTACAACAGAATTATCATTTGATGATTATGATAAAGAAACTGATGAATATTATTCTTCTAGCGCTGCTAGTCGTTCATATTTAAATGATATACTTGATACAAAAACTACTATTAATGAAGATGGTTCATACAATGTTTCTAAAGAAGCTCCACTTTACTTATCAGATGATGATATAGCAGGGATTCCAGTTCCTGAATTACCAACATCATTTGTTAAAAGTAATTCTTCTAATTATGATTCATATACATCATCTGTTGCGTATGAACACCAATATTTAAAATTTATGGTTACTGATTACAACACAAACACATCTGGTGAACATAAACTTAGTTTATATGGTCATTGAGTTATTATGTCTAATAGCCCTTCTAATATTTCAGATAACAAAAATGATAAAACAACATTAGAAAAGGCAACAGTTTATGATATACCATGAAATAACGTTAATACTAAAGATATTTGAGTATCATATCAAATAGACGAAAGTCTTTTTAAGATAATGTCTGATACGCTAGATTATGCTTCTGTAGTTAAAGAGTATGTAGAAAACATTGAACCAAATGTTTTAGCACTTGACGAAAAAGACGCATACATTAATGGAAAAACTGCAATGAAAGCTGCAGAAGAACAACTCATTATTAACATTACAACATCTGCATTAGATGTATCTTTAATTCCTCTTCTTTCTGCTTCTTGTGCTTTTTGTGTTGGAATGTCTGTTGTGTTTTGACAAAAAATTACTGCATATATTGCATATGGAATTGCTATTGCTGCCCAAGTGTTATCTTGCGCTATAGATGTAATTTGAATTTCCTTTTTTGCTCCAGCATATTTCAAAACTAAAAATAATATTTTACCAACTGTAAAAGAAATATCATCAGATGTTCATAAATATAGTGACGATATTGTTGCAAATTGTGAAAAATTAAATTCACCACGACTAAATTTTGCAGCCAAGAAGGATGCCGTTGCATCAATTTATAATGATGTTGGTTTGAGTTCTGATGGATCGGAAGTAATTGATCAGGAAAAACTTGATAATGCTAACAGCTGATTTGACAAAATTAAATCATTAGTTAATGATGATATTGACGATGAATTACGTGTTTTCTTTAAAAACAAATTTGTTTTTAATAAAGATTCTAATCAAGATTTTGAGATGGCTCATATAGCATATTATTCAATTATTGGTGCAGCTATTGGTGGTCTTGTATCAACAATAAGCGGATTTATTCAAAGCTTCATTAGTGTTTGAAATACTGCCATTCAAGTAGCAAATGTTGTTTATCCGGTTTTTTCAACAGCCGCTGGATCTGGAGGGGCAATAATTAGAGTGGTTGTTAATTTTAAAAATATTTTTGGCAGTATTATACAAAAAGTAGTAAATAATATTCCTAGTACTTTAAATCTTGCTGCTTCATATTCAGCTCAAGCAGCAGAAATCGCTGATGCAGCTACTATGCCTTCACCAACATTACCTTTTGTAGTTATATGCGTTACAACATTAGTAGAGATGGTTAATGCAACTCTTTCTTTTGTCAAAATGTTTGCATATTAAGCAATATTGCTCGATGAGTTAAAACTACCAAATTAGTCTTTAGTCTATTTTAGTTTTAGTAAGAATTACAATTGATCAAAATCAATATTCATAATTTTAATGTTATGAACATGTTGTTCATAACATTTTAATTTCAATGAGTGTGTATCTAATAGCGACAAGGTTCTAATATTCTTAGAATTGTCTGATATATTCTTTTATTTCTTTTATTTATAAAAAGTTTATGGTTCTATGTATATAAAACTTACATAAATATTTTATGTATTTATAATTTACTATTATGTTGTGATATATTTCTTGTTAGATGAATGGTGACATATTTGCTGTTAGTCCACATTTTTATTAATAATTTTGACTTTTAGTTTACAATTATGTATAATTAAAACAATAAAAAGTAGAGGATAATTATGAATATAAAACAAAAAAAATTAAGGACTATGTCATTTATTTTAATTGGTACTTCTCCTTTTGTACCATTAGCAATAACAAATAATGAAAACAGCAAATCTTTATTTTCTAATTTGTCTTTTCAAAATCATTATGAAAGTGAAGATTTTAAAAACACAAATGGTAAATCTAACTTTTTTGTTAGTACCAATGGTTATGAATCAATTAATACTACAAATTTTACAATAAATAAAAAAAGCATTTGTGAGGGTGTTGATAGTTCTTCTTTCTCTTTTGATGTTATCAATCCTCAAACATTTAAATTTGAAACTATGGATGAGTGAGTATACTATGGTAAATTATTAAATAATGGTTTGGTGAGAGATTTATTTTTTAATATTAATTGAAATTCAGATATAAATAACAAGTATACTAATCAAACTTACTCATTCTTAGTTGACCCAACTGTTGATATTTCTACATATAATTTTAGTGATTGCGATAAATTTGAAAATTTTTCTATTATTAACCATGAAACTAAAAATGGTTCAAGTATTAATGGATACATTACACAAAATAAAATATCACTATATTTTAAAGTAAATGGTATCCAAACTAGTAAATTTAATTTTGCTGATTATTTGCAAGTTATGTATGATACTAAAACAAAACAAATAAAGACGAGAATTAATGTTAATTCATCTATTCCATCTATGGATCCTATGATTGAAGTAGGTATTAGTACAATAACCCAAACTAAAAAATTAATTAATGCAAGTAATGTATCTGATTATCAATGTGGCATTATCAATTCAAATTATTTATATAATGCATTACCAAATGTTGCATATCCTTTTACATCTCTTTCTTCTTCGACCGATGTACTAGAAATTAATTCTCCTTTTTTAATCATAAAATCTTCAAATTAATTCAACAACAATTTTATTTTTGAAAACAAAATAATATTAAGTTTTTTATTTAAAATAAAGATGTTTAAAATAGTTTAGTGAATTATTTTAAATTTTGTGATATTAAATTGAGAATGTTTTAAATATATATTTATAGTTTTGATATAGATTAATTTTAGTTTAGCCTATATAATCTTAATTAATTCTTATTATTTATTTCTACTTATTAATTTTTGATATTTTCTTTTTTGTCAATTGAGTAACTCATCAAATTTGTTTACTTGTGAATAAGATCATATAACATTTATATATAGACTCTATTGGTTCATTTCTAATATTTTTTGTTGTCTAGATAATCTTAGTTAATTTTATTGATATTTATTAATAATTTGTAAGAAATTATCTGTCAACATTTATTGTTGAGTAAAAAATGTCATTTGTAGATTATTTTTTTAAGAATATTTGATAACTTTTCTCCCTTATTATTCATAAAATAGTCTACACTTTTTATGTTCATAGATGGATTTTCTAAAATTGTTATGTTTAAACTAATTTGAAATTCAACTATGGACTTTTTTATATTTCCGTAAATTTGCTACTGATTTTTTACTATTACATCATTTTAAGATTTTTGTTGAAAAAATAAAAAAAATGTGTTAATATTTATAAGGTAAATAATTTTTTTGAGGTACTAATATTATGAGAAAAAATAAAAAAATATTGTCTTTTTTCGCTCTTTTGGCGATTGGTGCAGGTACATTGCCATTTTCAAATTTTTCTACAAGAGAACATGCAGTTGTTGAAAACTTTAATAAAAATCTTAGTATTTTGAAGGAGTCTAATAGTGATCTAAATAACTTACAAAATTTAGGTGTTAGTAAGTTAACAGCATTCCAACAAAATTTATCTTACCTAAGTTTTCTTAGTGATTCTTCTTTCAAAAGACAAGCTTCAGATTCTTTATTCGATGAGTATTTACAAAATAGAGAAAATGAAATTTTAGATAAAACCGCTGCAGTCATTAATACCTTTGGAGTAAAATCTGGTTGGTCTAATGATAAAATTAAAGAACAAATAACTAAAAAATGTGGTCTTTTAATTAAAAAGTTTAGTGATTATAAAAATGAATTAAAGTCTGACCAAGATTCTTCTCAAGATGGTGTTGCTAATGGCGAAAGATTATTGTCATTCCTAAATGATGAATCTACAAATATGGGTATAGATATGTTTGACTCATATCAAGCTTCTCTTACTATCCAAGGCATTGAATCAAATTATTTAAATTCGTTAATGTGCTCTAAAAATTTGCTTTTATCTACTAATGAAAAATTATCTCTTTCTCAAAAATTTTGTTCGGTTCTTGATAAGTTTTTAGAATTTGCAAAACTTAATTTTTATACTCAAACTAATTTTGATTGAAGTTTGATTGAAATTCAAAAACAACAATCTTTTTTTAATCTTTTTTATGCGCCTTTAAATTCCTCTTATGATAATGCATATTGCTCTTATACGACATATTCTGACAATATTGCATACCAACAGCTTGGTTTGATTTTAAATGAATTCATTTCATATTTTGACAGAAATTTAATTCAAGTAAGAGAACAAGGTGTAAATTTTATTCAACATATTTCAGATTATTCTCCTTCTGGAACCATCAATCTTTATAACGAAACTACTTCACAAATGATTGATAATGATTATTTAACTGATTTATTCAATTTTCATTATGATGAAACTTATGGAATGGATTTAGAATTACCTACAGACATCGATTATTCTCAACCGGCCGATGATTCTTCTGCATCACTTTTTGATGATATAGGACTTTATAGTATACTTCCAATTCAAGAACACACAACTCTTTCTGGAGTAACGTATAAAAATGGTGAACTTTTACCTGGTTACACTGCTGTTTTTAGAATTGTTAACAGTGATCTTGTTTTTGATGACTCTTCTTGTGAAGTAAAAATCGAGCTTGGAATTTATGATACTGTAAGAGATCCTAAAAAAGAAAATATTCTTTGAGCTTCAGATTATTATAAACAAAAAAATAACAATGCTCTATCTTCTAATGTTATTAAATCTCTTAATTCTTATCACAATGATGTTTCATCTGCATTTTACTCATATAAGTTACATGTGGAAAGTATTGAACAAAAGAGATATATTGCTAAAAATTGTTTTGGATATTATAAAGACTGAGTTTTTTCTAATAAAAAAGATGACAAAGATTATAATTCTAAAATTGATGAATGGTACAATTCAACCGCTTCTCAAAGAACACATATTGATGAAATTTTAGATAACAATTGTGAAATTAATGAAAATGGTGAATATATATTAGATGATGAACATCCAATTTATCTTTCAGGAGCTGATGTTGTTGGAATTCCTCTTCCACAAAAATATGAAGATTATGGTTTTGAAGAAGTTGGCAAAACATTAGTTCATTCTAATCAAAAATTAGTTCTAAAAGCAATAGACTATAGTACAGATTTTGAACTTACTGATATTCATAACCTTTCATTAAAAGTGTGTTGATCAGTTATAACTAGTTCAGATTCATCTTTGAGTAGTAATTCTTCAAGTGACAACTTGGATAAAAGTGTGTATGATATTCCTTGATCACGAAACAATAATTCTGATGAAGAACAATATAGATGAATTTCATTTACAATTAATGAAGATTTGTTATCGGCACTTGGATATGCTAGCTCATTTATTTCATTCCTTTATAATTACATTGCAAATCAAGAACCAATTTTGTTGCAACTCGATACTCCTGTTGATGATTCTAATGGTGATGTTACTTATCTAGATCATGCAAAAGAAGCTGATACTTGATTTAAAGTAGATCTTGGTGTATTTTCTTTTAATGGAGCTGTTGCCATTTTGGGTATTGCATATGGTATTGTTCTAAGTCTTAATATAGCCACTTATGCAATTGGTATTAAAACAGCAATTGCATACGCTTTTGCTCTTGCCGTATCTATTCTAGCTATAGTCTTTACATCAATTATGTATGTTTCTTATGATCAGTCATATCAAACAACAAAAAAAGTTATTCCAGTTGCAGAAAAATATCATTCTTATGTTCGAAGTATTGCAAAAGATGTAAAAGCAGATTATTCTTCTTTTATGAATCCAAAACTTAATTTTAATGCGAAAAAAGCTGCATTATCTAATGCAATGGCAATTTTTGGTCTTGAAGAAGATTCTGATGGTGGCTGAAAAATTTATGATCAGGAAAAAGCGGATCAAGCGCTTCAATTCCATGAAGACTATTTAAAATCTATTTCACATCTTACTGATAAAGAATGAGAAAATATGAAAAATAATTACATTTGTAATTTTAGTAATGCTGGTGATTTTAATATGAGCAAAATGTACTGAAAATTTATTATGGCTGTTGACTTTGCGATAGTTGCAAATGCAGTGCTTTGTTTTATTGCTAGTTGTGTAGGTGCATCAGAAATTGCTTCACAAGCTGCTCAAACTGCACAGCAAAATGCTGAACAAGCTACTCAAACTGCTGAAACTGCAGCTAATCAAGGAACTAACATCAGTAGTACTGATACTCAAACATTGCAACCAGAAACACAAAATACACCACAAGCAACAACTGGAGAACAAGAATTTTTTGAAGAAGAACAAGAAGAACATTCTATTCATAATGACTTGTATGAAGAATCACAAGCCGAAAAAGATGCTAAACAAGAAAAATACTGACGAAATACAGAATCTGATTCGGATCGAAGTATTTTAGATACTAATGGTGGTGTTACTACACCTTGGGCTCATCTTACTTTGGGGATTTCACCAGTATTTGGATTTATCGTTGCATGCTTAACTGCCATTGGTGCTGCAATTGGATTTATTGATACATTTTATCAAATGTTCGCTAATTTTTAATATATACTTTTTATCATATGCTATTTTCTTTAAATAAAAAAATTCTAAAATTATTTTCTTGCATTTTTTCTGTAATCCTATTATTTAGTGCTTTGCTATTTGCTTTATTTAAGCAAACTAATTCTTTTTCTAATAAAAATGCTGCTATTGTTAATAATCATCAAAAATCAGATGATAAAACAACATATTCTTGTATACCAATTGATGTATTAGATATTCAAAATGATGTATTATATGGTTTCAAAAATAGTCAAACTGATGAGAAAGAGGAAATTATTACAAAAATTGAACATTGTAATACTTTGTTAATCCCTAAAAATGTAAAGCATATTTGGGGTGATGTACGAACAGGTGGCGCATTTCAAGGAAATTTTACTTCACTTACCGATGATCCGGAAGATCCTGTATTTGATTGATATTCTTCAAACATAAAAAATATCTTTTTTGAAGATGGCTCACAATGTCAAGATATTTATCCAAATGCATTTAAAGATTGTGATAGTATAGAAAATGTTGTTCTCCCTGACTCTGTTTCTTTTCTTGGAGAAGCATGCTTTAAGTATTGTTTTGGTTTAAGACATGTTGAATTATCTAATTCTATCATTACTATTCCATCAAATGCTTTTGCTTGTGAAAGCAATCATCCTATGTTAAATGAAATGAGTTTTAACTTCCCAAATTATCTTTTAACTATTTCACAATCTGCATTTACAAATTGTAAATTTTCTTCAATTTTATTTCCTTCAACTATTAAAGAAATTGGACGTTTAGCTTTTTCGTATGTTTCAACTAATTGGATTTCTTTTACAAGTATCCCAAATACTTCATCTGAACCAATAAACATTAAATTTGATTCTACATGAAATTCTGATTTAACTTTTTTAACTGATTCTATACCAAATGTTTTAGTTCCTAAAGATTGTCAATCTAACTATACTTCAATTAGTAATTTTGGGTATGAAGCTAAGGATATTAATAATGGACTAATATATACATCTATAAAACTACATAAAAATGTTATGCAGGCATCATTTAATCCTAATGCTGTTGGAACTAAAACACCTATGTATTTTGATGTTTGTCCTAATCCTAGTATTTACTCATCTTATATGGATGATTCGATTCAATATACATGAATAGTTAATAATTACGATAATAATGTCATAGATTTTGGTGATCAGCATACAAATTTATTAAATGGTACAGCAGTTGTTACTTTTAATTCATTTGGTTTTTCTCCGTTTGATATTGTGATTTCTCCAATTAAATCTGGTGTAAGTTTACCTTCGTTATTTGCATCATCTGGTTTTATTAATTTATTTGGTGATGGTGGATTACATTTTAAAAACGTATCTTTTGAAAGTCAATTCATAAATATAGGTGATGAATACACATCAGTAGATGATTTGTCTAAAAATGTCTACAATAGTTTTGATGAGCAAATTGAAACAGATTTAACATTTTCATTTGTTGACAAAAATGGCAATCCAATTACCTCAGATTGAGTTTCAATTAATAATAAAACAGGAATATTTAAGGCTAATCCAACAGATAACTCAACAACTTTGCAAGATATTAGAATTAAAGTTCAAACAACAGAAGAATTATTTGGTTTTTCTGACCCTTTCTCACTAATTGTCACAAATCGTTCTTCATATCTAATCATTAATAAACAAATTATTTCTCAAGAAGTAGAAAAAGGTTCCCCAATTGATGATATTGGTCCTTTTAATGATTGTATTTATGATAATCTTGGACATAAAATTACATCTAACTTGCATTTTGATCTTCTTGGTTCATTACCAACTACATTAACTTTCGATTCAGATACAGGTAAAATTTCTGGAACAATATCTTCTTCTATATATAATTTACAAATCTCTGTTTTTTCTGGTAATCTTAAAGGAGTTAGTGGATACTTTTCTATATTGATAAACGATATAAAACCAGGTTTAAAAATTGATCAAATAATTTTGATTGATCCTATTGGTATTGGTGACCATGTAAATACAGATGAAATTGATCACCATGTAACTACTACAACTGGTATTCCTGTTGATAATGCAACTTTTGAAATTGAAGGTGGTGAATTACCAAATGGTTTGTCATTTGATTCAAAACTTGGAGAAATAGCAGGAACAATTACATATGGTGCAACTTCTGTTGCAAATTTAAGAATTAAAGCTACAGCAATAGTTGATGAAGTTGAACTTGTAGGATACACAAATTACTTTTCAATTATTATTACTACTGATCCTGTACAACCAGGTTTAAAAATTGATCAAATAGTTCTTGTTGATCCAGTTTATTTTGGAGATCATGTAAATACTCATGAAATTTGTCACCATGTAACTACTACAACTGGTATTCCTGTTGATAATGCAACTTTTGAAATT
>CATEWF010000021.1 GCA_949527715.1 uncultured Mycoplasmatota bacterium
TAATTTAAATATATAATATTTAAATATGAAAAATAAGAATTGAAAAAAGTCTTTTTCAAATTGTTTAGAAGCACACAAATCTCTTATTTTTAAAATCGGGTTAGCAACAATTGCTCTAACTTGTACATTTGGTCTTGTATATGGACTAGCAAGTACTCATTCGTATAGTCAATTTATTAATTTTGATAAAGCAAGTCATCATATTCGTTATGACAAAAATAGTAAAGGTGATGTGCTTACTCCATTACAAACTAAATGGAATTGTGGCTCAGAAATAGAAAAGATAACTGTAGATTTTAATAGTTATGATAAATTTGCTGAAGAAGTAATTGATGGTTCTAACCATCAAGTATTAGACAAATCATTCAATCAAAGTGCATATAAAGGTTTGTATGCATGACAAAAGTTTAATGATTGAAATCCTGGAGATCAGTATCCAGAAGTTTCAGAAGAGGCTCTAGTTGATTTTTATAGTAAAGACGGCAATAACTATTCTGCAAAACCAGCAAACGATCAACCAGATGGATTTGTTGCGACATATAGTGCTGCAATTAATGCAAGCAAAAAAGTTTTAGTATTACCAGGTTATTTACATTCTACTCCACTAAAACAATTCAAAACTTCAAGAACTAGTGATTACAACAAAGGTGGCTATATTTTAATTGATTCAAATATACCAGACGAGAATAGAATTGCTTCAGTTATGTTTAGAGCAGATCAATCGGCTTTTTTAGCTGGACTAGCTGCTTGTGAATATCTATCAATTCAAAATTTTGATCATTACATAAAAAAAGGTCCATTGTCAGTAGGCACTTTCGGTGGCACAAATATTCCGACAGTTACCATTTTTATGGGTGGTTTTGAACGTGGTGTTCAATTCTTCAATGATGTTTTACTTCCAATGATGAATTATTCTGATAATGAATTTGAGCAGCACAAAGTTAATGTAATTAACTTAGGTAAAGAAGATTCATATTTTAGTGGAACTTTTACTATTGGTGATGGTAGATCAATAGTTCAAAATTTATTAGCTAGAGGTGCAGATGCAATTATGCCTGTAGCCGGACCGCAGACTATTGATACTGTTCAAGAAATTAAAAATCAAAAATCTGATTGTATAGTTGTAGGTGTAGATACAGATCAAGAAAATAGTGATATGAATGAAGAAGGCGTCTATACCGATGCTTCTGGATCAAATAAAATCATTAAATTTTCTGCTGAAAAAAATATAGCTTACATGACTTCATCAATTTTACGTCTTGCTGAAAAAAAACAAGACTCTTATTCTCCAACAAGCGGTAATGTACAAATTGGTTCATTTGGATATTTAACAGTTGGCGATTTAACTAATAATGGTTGTAAAGTGTCTTCAAATGGAGAAAATTATATTGTTGATTTAATTAATAAATCATTTCAACTTGATAAGTCTTCTTATCAAGAAGCATTAGATTACTTATTAAATAATTCTGGATTTGATCCAATTAAATACATCAATGAAAATATGGAGTTTACATTTTAATTATGAAAAGCATCAAGAAACCAGAATTTGCTTTTGAAATGTTAAATGTTTCCAAATCATTTCAAAAAGGAAAAATTAAAGCAAATCAAGATATCAACTTGAGAGTAAAGACGAATGAAATTCATGCAATAGTAGGTGAAAATGGTGCTGGTAAGACTACACTAATGTCTATGTTATTCGGTTTATTTAAACCTGATACTGGAACTATTAAAGTAAATGATAAAATTGTTAATTTTAAATCTGCTATTGATGCTTCAAAAGCAGGAATTGGAATGGTTCACCAACATTTTAAATTAGTTGATGTTTATACTTTGTTTGAAAATATTATTCTTGGTGCTGAACTTACCAACAAGCTTGGGTTTATTAGAAAAAATGAAGCAAGAGAAAAAATTTTAAATTTATCAAAAAAATATAATTTAAAAATTAATTTAGATACTAAAGCAATTAATGCAACAGTTGGTGAACAACAAAGAACTGAAATTTTAAAATTGCTATATAGAGACTCAAATATTTTAATATTTGATGAACCTACTGCGGTATTATCTGATGATGAAATTCAAGGTTTTTTAAGAATGTTAAAAGAATTTAAGAAACAAGGAAAAACAATTGTTATTATTACTCATAAATTAAATGAAGTAAAAGCTGTGGCTGACAAAGTCAGTGTTATTAGAAAAGGTTTATACATAGGAACATATGATGTTAAATCAACATCTATTGAAAAAATTAGTGAATATATGATTGGCCAGAAATTTTCTGAAATTACTAATCAAAGGATATTTAACTATGGCAAGTCTACTGTTGCTTTAGAAGTAAAAAATTTATATGTTAATAAAATATCACAACCAAAGTTGTTAGGAGTTAACAATATTTCTTTTAATATAAAACGAGGAGAAATTTTAGGAATTGCTGGCATTGAAGGTAATGGTCAGTCTGAAATTGCCTTAGCAATCGGAGGGTTAATTAAACCAAAATCCGGTGTAATTAATTTTTATAAACCAAAAGCAAAAAAACCAATTGATTTATCAAAACTCTCAATTAAGAAAATTTATAGTGAAGGAATATCACACATCCCCGAAGACCGTTTGAAATATGCATTGATTCCTGATGAATCAATCGCTTATAATGTTGTTTCACCGATTATTGATAGAAAACCTTTTTCTAATTTTGGCTTTATAAATAAAAGAGCAATTAATAATTTTGCTAAAGAGGTTTGCAAAAAATGAGATGTAAGAGGAGCTAATAATATTAACTCTCCTGTTAGAAATTTATCTGGTGGTAATCAACAAAAATTGGTTGTTGGACGAGAAATTGAAAAGTTTCATTCGCTAGTTGTAATGGTTCAACCTACAAGGGGTTTAGATTTAAAAGCAATTTCTGATATTCATAAAAAAGTAATTAAGGATACAAAAAACGGCTCAAGTGTTTTATTAATTTCCTATGAATTAGATGAAATATTTAAAATTGCAGATCGAGTTTTAGTAATAGATGAAGGTAAATTTGTATATGAATCAAAGATTAAAGATACAAACAAAACAATTGTTGGTAAATATTTATCTCGTTCAGTCAAGAAAGGAGGTAAATAGTAATGAAATTTTTTAGATTAAAATTTGACAATTTTATTTATTCAGAAAATAGAAAAAAAGGTAGTAAAAATTTTATAGTTTCATTAACTACAATTTTCCTTTCTCTTTTCATTGCTTTATTTATTTGTATGGCAATCTATGGTAAAGGAAGTTTGTTTGGAGATGTCTTTTATCAAATTTTTAGTGCTCCTTTTACAAAATCAAACATTAATTCATTATTTACTAATATTTCTATATTTGCAGTAGCTGCTTGTTCATTTATATTTGCCTTTAAGTGTGGTTTATTTAACATAGGTATTTCTGGACAAATGTTATTTGGTGGTATGGTTGCTACAATTATTGGTCAATATATGGTCAGGGTACCAAATGTTATTGGACAATTAATTTTAATAATTATTGCAATGATTATGGGTGGAATAGTTGCAGGAATTATTGGTTGATTGAAAGCAAAATTTAATATGAACGAAGTTGTATCTTCAATTATGTTTAATTGGATTATTTATTTTGCTGGAACATATATTGTAAAGAGTTTGTGTGATATTGATCCTTCAGGAACATACACTCAAAGTTTATCAAACAATGTATTATTGCAAATTAATGGTCAATCTGCTATACCACTTATTATTCTTTCAATTTTTGTGGTTATATTTTGCTTTGTTATATTTAAATATTTAGTTTTTGGCAAGAAAATTACAGACGTTGGTTTAAGTTTAGAAGGTAGTAGATATGCAGGATATTCTGTAAAGAAAAACCAAATATTATCTATGCTTATTTCAGGTTTAATTGCAGGATTGCTAGGAGCGATGGTTTATTTAGGAAAATCAAATGGTAATGTTCCTACCGAAATTACTGCTAAAGCAATTCCTATTGAAGGATTTAATGGGATTTCTGTTGGATTAATAGCGATGAATAATCCTCTTGGAATTATTCCTGTTTCAGTTTTATTTGGAATGATTGAAACCGCCAAATCTTCAATCGCTCAATCTTGTGGTGTTGATTCGTATATTTCAGATTTAATGTTTGGAATTATTGTTTATGGTGCAGCAATTGTTTCATTACTTTATTATGTCCAACCATGAAAATGATTTATGAAGAATCACTTTAAAAACAAACAAGTTTCATATGAAGAATACACATTTAATATAGAAACTCAAATAAGTGAATATTCTGATGCTATTTCTTTAATAAAGAAAAAATATTGAAATAATGTTTTCAAAAGAAAAGGTGATTGATATTACAAAAATAAAATTCTCAAAAAATTAAAAATTCAAAATATTAATGTTAAATCTTGAAAACAAAAAAATATTTTATTAAATAAAATTTATGATTCTTATTCAAAATGTAGAATATCGAAAGGAGTTGAATAATGGCTGACATCGGTTTAATAACTAATTATGCGCTGTTAATTGGTGCTATTTTAATGGCTGGTGCCTTATCTGGTTATCTTGCTGAGAAAGTTGGTATCATTAACATCGGTATAGATGGAATGATGTGTTTTGGTGCATTGTTCTTTGCGATATACTCATCTCCGTTGTTAAAAATGAGCAATTATGGACCATGAATGATGATTTTTCCATTGATACTTACTGTTGTATCAACGATGATTACTGGTTTAATGCATGCATTTGCAACGATTAAACTAAAAGCCAATCATATTATTTCTGGTACTGCAATAAATTTGATTGGTGTTGCACTTGCTACATTCTTAAATGCTCCACTTGGATCGTTATTGTATTCAGGAAGTACTAGACTTCAATCTGGATTTAATGATTTCTTATACATTGGAAACTCTATTTATGGTTCTTCTTTAATTTTGTTTCTAGTTGTTGTTGTATTAACAATAATTTTATATGTGGTTATGAACTATACAAAAGTTGGCTTAAGGTATCGTGCTGTAGGTGAGAATCCTAATGCAGTGGATTCTCAAGGAATAAACGTATTTAAGTATCAATGAATTGGTACGTTGCTTTCTTCAGCTGTGGCTGGTTTAGCTGGAGCAATATTTATGTTTAATGTTAAACAATTCTCTGGAAACACTCAAGGTTATGGTTTCTTAGCGCTTGCAATTATGATTGCTGGGGCATGGAAGGTTGAATGGATTACATTAGTGTCTATTTGCTTTTCTATGTTTACAGCATTATCAACAAGTTCTGTGTTAACAAATTTGGGTGTTCCAAGAGCAGTTTCATTCTCGTTTCCATATATAATTACACTTATTATTCTGGTTTCATTCTCAAAATGAATTAGACCTCCAAAACATGAAGGAATTCCATTTGATAAATCAGCGAGGTAAATATGTACACTGTTGTTAATCACCCAATTATCAAAACTAAACTATCTAGAATGAGAAATAAAAAAACTGATTCTAGAGATTTTAGATTAAATCTTACTGAGTTATCACAATTTATGGCATACGAAGTTACAAAAGATTTTAAATTAGTTTTAACTAATCTTGAAACACCTTTAGCTAAAACAAAAGGTTTTAAATTAAAAGACAAAATAATTTTAGTTCCAATTTTACGTGCTGGTTTAGGAATGGTTGATGGTTTTAAAAATATGATTCCTGAAGCGCCAGTTGGCTTCATTGGTCTATTTAGAGATGAAAAAACATTAAAGCCTGTTGAGTATTATTGTAAAATGCCGAATTGTATAAAAGGATCAAATGTATTAATGTTAGATCCAATGTTGGCCACTGGACATTCTGCTGTTGAAGCTATAAAAATGATTAAAAAATTTAAACCTAGAACAATAAAATTTGTTTCTATTCTTGCTTCTCCAGAAGGAATAAAAACAGTTGAAAAATCACATAATGATGTTTTAATTTACACAACTTGTGTTGATAAATGTTTAAATAAAAAAGGATATATTGTTCCAGGATTAGGCGATGCAGGAGATAGAATCTTTGGAACAAAATAAAAATAACAATTCTATATTAAAAAAAACTTACTTAATTGGAATGAGCCTATTTTTTTTATATTTAATTTCATGTTTTATAGCTTCTTGTTGCACAAAAAAATATTCTTATTTTTATTCGGCCATTTTTACTAGTTTTACTGGTATTTTATCGATGTTTTTGATGTATTTAAATAGCTTATTAGTAGTTAAATTATCAAAAAATACTAATATGAAAAATGGTATGAAATATTTTATATTAATTCTTATTAATTTCTTTAGATATTTTGTTATTTTAATACCGCTTTTAACTATCCTAATTATTAAGAGTTGTGGAGGAAATTCTAATGTTTTTGAATTGTACTCAACATTAGTTGGAACATTAATTTCACCTTGTTATATAATCATAAGTCAAGTAGTTTTGTTAAAAACTAATAAAAAAAATGCCAAGTAATTTACGAGAATCTGCATTACAACCATACGAAAATTTAATGGATCCAGGAAGGCCACAAATTTTTACTATTCTTGTTGTAATGGTTATTCTTGCAACTTGCGCAATTACATACTATGTAAAACAAAAAAAATATAAAGTTAATGAAGCTCCAAAAGGGTTTGTTCTTTTAATTGGTATTTATATTGGTTTTATTCGTTCTTTAGTGTTAGAAATTTTAGGTCCTAAGTTTGAAAAAATCACTCCATATTTTTTATATTTAATGTCTTATATTTTGCTTTCTAACATTATTGGTATAGTTGGTCTTGAAAATCCAACTGGTTCTTTAACGGTTACTTTGTCTATGGGTTTTGTTACTTGAATAGGCACTCAAGTTGTCGCTTTTAAATATCAAAAACTTTCTTATTTAAAAACATTCACATTTGGTATAAAAACAAAATCTGGTAAAAAAATTCCAGTATTTATTAACCCGCTTGAAGTTATTTCAGCAATTACTCCATTAATTTCAATTTCTTTCCGTTTGTGAGGGAATATTTTTGCTGGATCATTAGTACTTTCTTTATGGTTCTATCTATTTGCATATATGTCTCAAAGCGTACCTATACTTGGTGTGTTTAATATGCTTGCTGGAATAACTGCTGCACCAATTCATGCTTACTTTGATTTGTTATGTGGTTGTATTCAAGCATTAGTATTTACTTTATTGACGATGGTTTATTGAACGTTAGCAAAAGGTGAAAATGAAGTTCAAAATGTTGAACAAATAAATGTTATTGAAAATAAGAATATTAATGAAGTAAATTTAAAAAAACTTTAGTACTCATATTTTAATTAATAACTATAATATTAGATATTAATAATTATTACTATTAGGAGAAAAAAATGTCTGATTTAATTCAAACTTTATCTAATTTAGCAGCAGAAGGTGCTGATATTAACGATAGATTAGGTGCTTTCATTGGTGCTGGTTTAGCAATGTTAGGTGCTACTGGTGTTGGTGTTGGTCAAGGATATGCTGCGGGTAAAGCTTCTGAAGCTGTTGCTAGAAATCCAGAAGCTGAATCAAAGATTCGTACAATGATGATTGTAGGTTGTGCAATTGCGGAAACTTCTGCCATCTATGCTTTGATTGTTGCGATTTTATTAATTTTCGTTGCTGCTCCTCAATAGAAATTTTTTCATTTATAAAGCGTAATGGGAAAGAAGAGATTTAACAAAATATTCTTAACTATTTTTGGTGTGTTTTTGATTGCACTATTTTGTTTTAGTCTATCTTCTTGCAGTCCTATTGAGCCAGAAGATGTAATTACATCCATTATGCCAAATCTTTGGGTTTTTTTATCTCATTTATTTGCCACAATTGTTTTGTTAACTTTATGTATTTGATTAGTTTGAAAACCCTCAAAAGAAACATTACATAAACGTAATGAATATATTCAAAATCAAATTAATCAAGCTGAAGAAGCAAGACAAGAAGCTTTAAAAAAACTTGCAGAAGCTGAAAAAGAAAAAATTAATGCACATGGTCAAGCTCAAAACATTCTTGAAATAGCTTCTAATCAAGCTTATCAATTAAAAGAAAAAATTGAAACTGAAGCTAAAAACAATGCAAAGAAAATTACAGATGATGCTGTTAATGAAGGAATAAAAATTAAAACAGACATTTATTCTTCTATGGATCGGGAGATTTTGGATATTGCTTTTGATGCAACTTCTTCTTTATTAAAGAAAAAAGTTTCTAGAAAAGATTCGGACCAATTTGTAAAAGACTTCATTGCGCAAGTCAAAAAAGATAAAGGAGAATAAAAATGAATATAAGTTTTATTTATTCATATAGTTCTCTTTTATTTGAAATTGGAACAAAAGAAAAGAAAATTAAAACTTATTACAAGCAAGCTTGTTTTTTGGTTGATGTATTAACAAAAACAGATCTTGCTAACTTTTTATCTAATTTATCAATTGATAAGGAACAAAGAAAAAAAGTATTTAAATCGATGTTTCAAAAAAAACTAGAAACTAAATTTATTTATTTTGTTTGAACAATTATCGACTTTAATAGGGGAGATTACTTAGAAAAGATTTTGAGAAGCTTTCTTTCAATTTACGATGATTATTTCTCAATTAACTTTGTTAAAGTTTATTCGGCTTTTGCATTAAATTCAAAACATTTAAATGATATCAAAAAAGTTCTAACACAAAAATATAAAAAGAAAATCATTCTTCAAAACATTATTGATCCAAGTGTTATTGGAGGAATAAAAATTGAATCAAAATACATGTCTATCGATAATACATTTAAAAAGAAATTAGAAATTATTAAACAAAAATCAATTGCACCAATACAACAAAGGAGTTAAACCATGAATAATAGCGATAAATTCTCAACAACTATAAAAGCTAGAATAAACAAATATTCTTCAAAAGCTACTTTTGAAGAAGAAGGTAAAGTAATCTCTGTGGGTGATGGTATTGCCTATGTATCTGGTTTAACTAATATCATGTTGAATGAGTTAGTTCTTTTTGAAAATGGTTCTTATGGTATGGCACTTAACCTTGAAAGTGATTTTGTTGGTGTTGTAATGTTGGGTGAATATAAAGACATTACAGAAGATAGCATTGTTAAACGTACTAAAACAGTAGTATCAGTTCCAGTAGGAGATGAATTAGTTGGAAGAATTGTTGATCCATTAGGTCAACCGATCGATGGTAAAGGAAAAATTTCTTCGAAGAAATTAATGCCTATTGAAAAAATTGCTCCTGGTGTTATGACTAGACAATCAGTTGATCAACCGTTACCAACTGGTATTTTATCAATTGATTCTATGTTCCCAATCGGTAGAGGACAACGTGAGCTTATTATTGGTGATAGACAAACTGGTAAAACAACAATTGCTATTGATACCATAATTAACCAAAAAGGTAAAAACATATACTGTGTATATGTAGCAATTGGTCAAAAGAATTCTTCAGTTGCGCAGTTAGCAAGAACCCTTAATGCACATGATGCAATGAAATACACAACAATTGTTTCGGCTACAGCATCTGATATTCCGGCATTAAAATACATTGCTCCTTATACAGGTGTAACGATTGCTGAAGAGTGAATGTCTAAGGGTAAAGATGTTTTAATTATTTATGACGATTTATCTAAACATGCGGTTGCTTATCGTACAATTTCATTACTACTAAGACGTCCACCTGGTCGTGAAGCTTATCCTGGTGATGTTTTCTACTTGCACTCTCGTTTACTTGAACGTGCATGTAGATTAAATAAAGAAAATGGTGGTGGTTCTATTACTGCTTTACCAATCATTGAAACTCAAGCTGGTGATATTTCAGCTTATATTCCTACAAATGTAATTTCAATTACCGATGGTCAATTGTTTATGGAAACAGGTATGTTCAATGCTGGTCAAAGACCTGCAATTGGGATTGGTTTATCTGTTTCTCGTGTTGGTTCATCAGCGCAAATTAAGGCTATCAAACAAATGGCTGGTACATTAAAACTTGAACTTGCACAATATTCTGAATTAAATGCATTTAGTCAATTTGGTAGTGACTTAGATAATGAGACAAAGAGAGTGCTTGAACATGGTGAAAGAGTAATGCAAATGATTAAGCAACCGCAAAACCAACCATATGATCAAATTGATGAAGCTATTCTTTTATTTGCAATAAAAGAGAGATTTATTAAATGAATTCCAATTGATAAAATTGAATTATTCAAACAAGACGCAATTGCTTATTTTAAAAATACAAAGGCACGTGCTAAATTAGCAAAAGCACAAGCTTTTGATGATGACTTGATAGAAGAATTTAGAAGCGAATTTAAGAAGTTCTTATCAAGTTATATCTCAAGTTTTTCAAATTACGATATTTCGAAATATGGTTCAAAAGAAGAATTGAAATATTCTTTAATCGAAAAAGTTAAGGAAGTTAAACGTAACAAAAAATAATCATGCAATCATTAGAGAATATTAAAAAAAGGATTAAATCAGTTCAGACAACTTCAAAGATTACAGGTGCTATGAAGTTGATTGCTACTGCTAACATTCGTAAACAAGCAAAAGAATATGACAAGATTGCTTCTTTTTGCAAAGATTTTTACAATGTAGTAAAACCTTTAGTTAGTTCTACTGATGATAAACAACTAAATCCAAAAAATGAAAATACATTGTATGTACTAATTTCTTCATCAATGGGTTTATGTGGTGCTTTCAACATTAATATTACAAAATATTTAATTGAGAAAGTAAAACAAAATGATCGAATCATTGTTTTTGGTAAAAAAGGTTTTTCTTATTTAAGATCTCATGGTTTAGATTCTAAAGTTCTTCACACAATTGAAGTATCAAGTAAAAATATTAGCTACCTTGAAATTCTTCCAACTAGTGCAATTATTATGGATATGTTTGCAAAAGGCCAATTTGGGAAAATTAAAATGGTTTATACCAAATTCATTAATTCAATGACATTCAATCCTATTGAAATTCAAATGTTACCTTTTGATAAAACACTATTTCACAATGAAGAATCAACAAAAAAATCTTTAACTTCTTTGGATAATACAAATGATAAGAATCAAGTTATTGAATATGAATCATCTAAATATGAAATATTTAAGTCTATTCTTCCAACATTTGTGACTACAATTATTTATGCAGGAATAATTGAGTCTCAATTATGTGAAAGCGGTTCAAGACGAAATGCAATGGATACGGCTACTAAAAATGCAAAAGAATTGATAGATAATTTAGTATTACAATTCAATAGAGCAAGACAAGAAAAAATTACACAGGAAATTAATGAAATAGTCGCAGGAGGCACAGCAAATGAATAGAAGAAATTTAAAAGTACAATCTACAGATAAAAACATCGGAAAAATTGTAGAAGTATTAGGCTCAGTAGTAAATGTTAGATTCACGCCTAACAATTTACCTGAAATTTATGATGCTTTAACCGTTAAGGTCGATAATGAAGAATTAGTTCTTGAAGTTAGTCAAATTGCTGGTGATGATGTAGTTAAATGTATCGCAATGGGCTCAACAAACGGTTTAAGACGTGGTGATCTTGTAACTGCAACAGGTAATTCAATTAAAGCTCCTGTAGGTAATGGAGTATTAGGAAGAATGTTTAATGTTATTGGTCAACCGATTGATAATAGACCAATGCCTAAAAAAGAAATTTCATATGATCCAATTCATAGATTACCTCCTTCATTTGCTGACCAAGCTACAACAACTGAAATATTAGAAACTGGTATTAAAGTTATTGACTTATTAATTCCATATGTAAAAGGTGGTAAGATTGGTTTATTTGGTGGTGCTGGTGTAGGTAAAACGGTATTAGTTCAGGAGTTAATTAATAATATTGCAAAAGGACATGGTGGAATTTCGGTATTTGCTGGTGTTGGTGAAAGAACTCGTGAAGGTAATGATTTATATTATGAAATGGTAAATGCTGGAGTTATTAATAAAACAGCATTAGTCTTTGGACAAATGAATGAACCTCCTGGTGCAAGAATGCGTGTAGCATTAACAGCATTAACAATGGCAGAATATTTTAGAGACAAACAAAAACAAGATGTTTTGTTGTTTATTGATAACATCTTTAGATTTACTCAAGCTGGTAGTGAAGTTTCAGCATTACTAGGACGTATGCCATCAGCTGCTGGTTATCAACCAACACTTGATTACGAAATGGGTCAATTGCAAGAAAGAATTACTTCTACTAAAAACGGTTCTATCACATCTATTCAAGCAGTATATGTTCCAGCAGACGACTTAACTGACCCCGCTCCAGCTACTACATTTACTCACTTGGATGCAAAAACGGTTCTTGACCGTAAGATTGCATCATTGGGAATTTATCCAGCAATCAACCCACTTGAATCGAGTTCAAGATTGCTTGATCCAAATATAGTAGGTATTGAACATTATAAAGTTGCTAGAAAAGTTCAAGAAATTCTTCAAAAATATGAAGAACTTCAAGATATTATTGCGATTTTAGGTATGGATGAATTATCTGAAGAAGATAAATTAACTGTTAATCGTGCAAGAAAGATAAGAAACTTTTTATCTCAACCTTTCTTTGTAGGTGAAAAATTTACTGGTCGTAAAGGTGCATATGTAAAAGTATCTGACACTATCAGAAGTTTTAAAGAAATTATTGATGGTAAATGTGATAACATAAATGAACAACACTTTATGTTTGCAGGAACTATAGAAGACGTTAGAGCAAGAGCAAATAAGAAATAATGGCATTTAGTCGTTTTAAGTTAAAAATCAATACACCAGAAGGTATCTTCTTTGAAGATGATATTTTACAAATTGAGCTTAAAACATCAAGTGGTTATATTGCTATATTAGCAAATCATGCTCCATTAATTGGTGCTATTGTACCTTCGGTTTGCTATATTAGAGATATTAGAAACAACCGTGTTTCAGCCATTATTAATGGCGGAATGTTTTACACAAATAATAACGAGATTAATGTTATTACCGATTTCTTTGACTTTACAAATAACATTAATGAATCAGTTATTGCAAAACGTGAAGAAAAAATTAGACAAGCGATCAATAACAAAACTTTTTCAAGCGAAATTGCAGTTGAAAGAATACAAACAAAACTTGAAAAAGAACTTAATGATTTAAGAAAAATTTTAAAACAATAATTTTGTTAAAAACTATCTTAATATAAAGAATTATTTATCTATAATAATTAGATATGAAACTAAAAAAAATAATCTCTTTATTAGCGTTAAGTACTGGTGCTTTTTTACCAATTTGTAATTTATCAATTCAAAATAACAAAAATTCAACATCAATAGATGTTGTAAATATCGAAAGTTTAGCTGTTGGATATTGCGGAGGATTAAGTGCTCCAGATCCTTTAAATGATTTAAGTTTATTAAAAACTTATTTTGCTCCAAACTACTCAAATTCTGGTACTGAATTCATCCCAAATGTTGAAGGTGCAGGAAAATATTTCCCCAAATTGTGAAGATTTGATAATAACACCAAAGAGTTAGTTTCTATTACTTTTAAACAATTATTTATTACTGATTCGATTGCAACATCAATTGTTAAATCTATTGGTTTAAGAAATATTAATGATCCTGTTTTAATTTTTTCAACATCAAATGACGGTTCACTTAGAATCGAAAACCGTCTATATCAAATTGAATCATTAAACTTAGCCTCATTGTTTTTGTCGGATTCTGAATTAAAAAATTCACCTGAGCAACTTTTATCTGCTATATTTTTAAATCCTTGACTATATGATACAAATGTTATTGATGGTGAAAAAATAGTAAACTTTAGTGAATCATATTCATTATTAGATAATATTGAATTACAAAATAATTCATTAACTTCGATTCCTGTTAATACTTTTGCTAATATTGGAGCTAAGTTAGCACAAGATTCTGACCTTAATATTGTTTTGAATAGTAATAATTTGTCATACATAGGTAAAGAACAATTTGGTCAAAACAGTAATATTGATTTTACTTTAGATATTAAAAATAATAAAATAGATGTCAATACTTCAACTAGTGATATTACAAGTAATCTTTCGTCTTTATACAAAACTGTTATAGTTCTTGATGATAACCATCAACAAATTGATTTTTTCTCACCAATTGATGAAAACAATGATTTCTTTTTATATGATTTAATTCATTCTAATTTTAATTCTCATTTCCTATGACCATCATTATTACTAAAAGATAATGTTGCTAACATTATTGCAACTGAAATCGATAAATTAAACTTATATCAAGCTAAATTAGAAAAATCTGCTGAATTAAGTAAAATCATTACAATTGATGACAATGACTGAACTGGCAAATTCAATATTACTATTCACTCTAAAGATTGCTTGACTGGAAAAGATGGTGACTTAGACTACAATAAAAACATGAGTCTTAACCAAAAACTTATTCCTCTATTAATATCTTCTATAGTTTTAATTTTCGGAATTGCTTTCTTGGGAAGTAGAATAAAAAACATTTTAGGGAATAAAAAAAATTCTAAATAATAATAATAAAAATAGATTGTAAAAGTTAATTTACGCCACTTACAAGTATAGCATAATCGTTTG
>CATEWF010000022.1 GCA_949527715.1 uncultured Mycoplasmatota bacterium
AATATATAATAATAAATATTATGAAACTATTACTTTTAAAAGAATCTAAAAATGATAATCGTACATTATTAGTTCCTAATGATGTTAAACATTTAATTTCTAAAAAAATTGAAATTTATTTTGAACCAGGTGTTGGTCAATTATGTGGTTTTAGTGATACAGATTACATTTCGGCTGGAGCCAACCTAATTAAAAATTATAAAAAACAAATAAATAATTTTGATATTATTTGTTGTTCTGGAATTATTACAAAATCAACACTTAAAAAACTTAAACCCGAACAAATAATTTGAAGTTATTCAAATCCTGTTAATCAGGTTAAATTTTTATACAATTTAATTTCAACCAAAGCGAATTTAATTTCATTAAAAACAATTCAATGGGATTTTGATTCATCTATTTTCAATAACATTGAACAATTAAAAGGTAAATTTGCCGTTTCATTAGCTGGGTATTATTTATCTAAATACACCAAAAACGGTTTAGGTAAAGTTTTAGGTAAAGTTAACAACTTTAGCTCTACAGTGTTCGTAGTTGGTGGTGCTAAATTTGCTGGTGAAGCTATTATTAAATCAAGTTTATCTCTTGGAAGTGATGTTGTTGTATTTGATTATGATGAACAAGTGGTTGATTCTATTAAAAACAATCAACAATACCAATCACTTTGTTTAATTAACAAATGTACAATTTCTGCATTTAAATATGATTTTGAAAAACTATTTTCAATGTTAAAACAAGCTGATGTTGTATTTTGCTGCTCTGATAATCCTAACAAACCAACTCATGAAATTTTTAACGAAAAAATGATCAGTACCATGAAAAAAGGAACAGTGTTTGTAAATTTAGCTTCTGATTATGGTTTTGCTAGTGAAACAGAAAAATATCAAACAAAAATTAATAAATCTGTTTTTAATTCATCTAACGTAATTCACTTCAATGTTACTGATGTTGAAAGATATTATCCGGAAACTTTTTCAAATCTAATTTCTAGTTTAAATACAAGATATTTAGAAGAATTATCAAACAACACTTTTAATTTATCTTCAAATCCACAAATTGCTTCAGCTGTAATAACTTATAAAGGACATTTGACTAATGAGACAATAGCAAAAGCGTTAACATTAAAATATACAAAATTAAAAGATATCAAATAATTTTATATATAATTATGAGAAATTATTAAAAGGTGGTGAATAAAACTAAATGCCTAAAGTAGTAGTTAAAGACGGTGAATTAAACGATGCGCTAAAGAAATTTAGCCGTATTACTAGTGAAACTAGAAGAACCGCTCGTAAACACGAATATTACTTACGTCCAGGTTTAAGAGCTAAAGAAAAGTCTAAAGAAGCTCGTAGATACAACAAACGTAAATATTAATCACAATCCTGCAAGTTGCAGGATTTTTTTATATTGTTTTAACATTTTTTCTTATTTATATATAATAGATATACATTTAACTGGACATTTATATTAGTTAAATGAATTCTTTGCCTATTAATAGGCATTTCCCATAAAGGAGGATTATAACTATGGCGAAATATGAAATTATGCTATTAGTTGATGGTAATCTTGATGAAGCAAAATCAAAAGAAGCTATCAAGAACTTAACTGAACTATTTAGCAAACAAAAAGACTATAAAGAAACAACTTTAGGTCTTAGAGATCTTGCATACAAGATCAACGGCTTATCTAAAGCTTGATATACTCAATTAAATTTTTCTTTAGAAGATGCAACAAAAATTGCTGAATTTAGAAGATTAGCTTTAATTGACAAAGCGGTTATTAGACAATTAGTAATTAATCTTGATAAAGATTATGGAGCTAATGCTCTTAAAAACCCTAAAAAAGTTAAACGTAGCAAAGCTAAAATGACTAAATACAAAGAAAGAATGGCTAAGATTGCTGCTGATAGAGAAGCTAAAGAAAAACAAATGCAAGAACTTAAAGAGATTAACTCTTTAGCTAAAAAAGAAGAAAAATAATATGAATAAAGTATTCTTAGTGGGTAGACTTGTTGCTGACCCATTAGCTACAGTTACAGCAAAAGGTACAAATCAATCTCGTATCACTATTGCTGTAAACAACAACAAGCAAAAAGATGAAACTTACTTCTTTCCTTGCATTGCTTGATCAAATCCAGCTAACTTTATTAATACTTTCTTAAAGAAAGGTGATTTAGTTGCTATTGATGGTCAATTAAGAAGAACAAGTTATATCTCTAAACAATCAGGTCAAACAGTATTTAGTACCGATATTATAATTGATACTATCAATTCAATCGGTTCTAAAAAACAAAACAACGAATTTAATGATGAATCAGTTGTTGAAGAGCCTAAAAAATCTATTGATGAAGCATTTTCTACTAATGTTGTAACAAACAAAGAAATGTCTAGTCAAAAGATTAATACCCCAAAATACGAAGATAATAACGATGAAATCGAATGATTCGATGAGTTAAATGAAGGAGATAAATAATGGAAACTAAAATTACAAAACCTGCACCACGTAAATTTAAAACATTTTTACGTAAAAAACCATGTGTTCTATGTCAACAAGGTGTAAACTTTGTAGATTACAAAGACACAGAATTACTTTCTAAGTACATTTCTTACAACGGTAAGATTTTACCAAGAAGAATTACTGGTTGTTGTGCAAAGCACCAAAGAATGATTGCTAATGCAATCAAACGTGCGAGACTTGTTGCTTTATTACCATTCATTAAAGAATAGTTGCAACAAAAGAAGGTTTTATGCCAAATAAAAATTGGATAAAAATAGAGCAACACGCTTTTGAAAAAGCTCAATGGCATTGAATCACTAAACTTATTTATGGATTCTTAGCTGGTTTTTTTGTTGGAATTGGTTACACTGCAATGTTAGTTATTGAAAAAAAATTAACAGGTGGTGCCGATGATGCTCTTACTAAATTCTTTGGCTCACTTATATTTTGCACTGGTATCGTAATGTGTATGTTTGTAGGTGCCAACTTATTTACTGGAAATTGTGCAGTATATGCACCAGTAATTACAAATAGAATTAGTCGTAAATGCTTTTATCTAGATCTATTACTTACATTTGTAGGTAATTACATTGGATCAATTACAATTGTTTTATTTATTTGAGCAATTGGAATACTAGATAAAGAAGCGCAATCAAAAGCAATGGAAGTAGCTATTGCTAAAATTCAATTAGATTGGTATAAAACTTTCCTTTCAGGAATCATTACAAATGTATTGGTTGTTGGAACTGTGATCTGTATTAATGTATTTGATAATAAATTAATTGGATTTTTTGCAACATTATTAATGATTACTGCATTTGCAATATGTGGATTTCAGCATGTTGTTGCAAATATGTATATAACAACTTTGGGTGGATTATTAGGAATATTTAATGGTAATTCACAATTAGTTGGACAATTGTTTTACAATTGTTTATTAATGTCATTATTAGGTAATTTTGCCGGTGGTGTGTTATTAACACTTTGCTATTACCTAAGTTGAGATGAATTAAATAAAAATAAGGAGTAAATATGAGAGTAATTTTAAAAAAAGATGTTAAAGGATTAGGAAAAATTAACCAAATAGTAACCGTTAAAGATGGTTATGCTAAAAATTTTCTTTTTAAAAATAATTTAGCAGTAATGGTTAATGATAAATCACTAAATGATTTAAATAAAACATTAACTAAACAAGCTGAATTTGAAGAAGAGCAAGTTAAAAAGTTTACTGAAATCAAGAATAAGATTGAAAAAATCAATCTTGAATTTAAATTAAAAACCAACAAAGACAAGACATTTGGTGCTATTTCAGTTACTCAAATAATAGATGAATTAAAATCTAAACATAAAATTACAATTGATAAGTTTATGATCAACAATCAAGATAAAAAATTTGATTTAGGAATTCATATTATTCAAATTGAGTTACATAAGAATGTTGTAGCTAAACTTAATATAAATGTTAAACCAGAAAAATAATTAGTTATATCATGGCGAATTTTAACGAAAAATCGATTAGTTCTTTAGAAAGAAAAATTATTAGCGATATTTTAAACGATCCAGAAGTTTTAGATAATATTACTAATAAACTTGAACCGCAAGATTTCCTAAATAAGGAATTAGGAATTATTTTTAGTGCTGCTCAAGCATTAAATAAAGAATCTAAAGGAGTAGATCCTCATACTGTTATTAATTATTTAGACAGCCATGATGAATTACAATTTGATGAGTATAGTGATATCGTTATTTCTTTATACAATCAATTTACTACATCAGTAGATGTAGATGACCATGTAGATTTAATTAAAAATGCTTCTATTAAGAGAAAAATGGATGCATTCGCAGCTAAAATTGTTGAAACTAAATTTGATCCAACAGTTTTTGCTGATCAAATGTTCAATATGGAACAAGAGTTCATGGCGATTGCTGGATCTAAAAAGAACATTAAACTAAAAAAAATTAGTGATGTAACTGCTTCTTATCAAGACAAGTTAAATACCATTTTAGATCAATCTAATGGAGGATATTTTGGAACTTCATCAGGTTATAAAGATATCGATAAAATTACCAATGGTTTTCAACCCGGTGATTTAATTATTTTAGCCGCTCGTCCTGGTGTAGGTAAAACTGCATTAGCTTTAAACTTCTTGTTAAATGCTGCAGAAGATATCAAGAGAAAACAAGTAAATGATCAATCTGCTAAAAAAGATGTTGTTGTAATGTTTTCATTAGAGATGGGAGCTGAACAATTATGTCAAAGATTAATATCAATGCATAGTTTAATTGACTTATCTTATCGAAATATTAAAAATATTTCTTCTAGTGAGTGACATGCTTTTACAGATTCTATTACCCAAATTAACGAATTGCCAATCTTAATTGATGATTCAAGTGATATTTCGATTCTTGATATTCAATCACAATTGAAACAAATTAGTAACAATTACAACATTAAATTAGTCGTTGT
Organism: uncultured Mycoplasmatota bacterium; assembly: GCA_949527715.1. Lineage (GTDB taxonomy): Bacteria > Bacillota_I > Bacilli_A > Mycoplasmatales > Mycoplasmoidaceae > Malacoplasma_A. Next base: position 4,967 of record CATEWF010000022.1, read on the forward strand.
TGATTATTTGCAATTACTTCGTGGACCTAAATCAATTAGTCAAATGAACCGTCAACAAGAAGTTGCTTTCATTTCTAGAACCCTTAAAGCAATTGCCCGTGATCCAAAAATTAATGCTCCAATTATTGCTATTGCTCAATTATCACGTGCTATTGAACAAAGACGTGGTGATCGACCGATGCTTTCAGATTTAAGAGAATCAGGAGCAATTGAACAAGATGCAGATTTAGTAACTTTTATCAGTTATAAAAACAATGAAACTGAAAATTTTGCAGATGAACAAGATGACAAAGAAGATATGGTCAAAACAAATGATTACCAAATTGGTAATATGAATCCAATTGTTGAATATTCAATTAGTAAGCATCGTAATGGTCCAACAGGAATAGTTGAGCTAACATTTAATAAACAATTCGGTAAGTATTTAGAAATCATAAAACAAGGTGAAAACTAATATAATAAATTAATTATGAAAAGAAACTACAAAATTAAACTTCTAAGTTTACTAGGGATGACAGGAATTCTAGCAGTTCCTATGGTTTCTTTAACTTCTTGTGGTAAAGTGTCACAATACTTTTTACCAGTAATTATTGGTGGATCAGAACAAAAAAACGGTCCATTTAATTATTTTATTTCTTCAACATCAAAAGATTTTGATGAAAATAGTATTATTGATTATTTACCTTCAAATTATGATTATTATTTAACACCTCAATCTTCTGGACAAACTGCAACCACAAACTATGTTTATGCATCTCCAAATGATTTGTCTAATCCAGATAATATTAAACCTTATGCTCCAGAATGGTTAAATGCAACAAATAGTAAATTAACAAAATTTACTTACACAACAAGTAGTGACCCTAAAAATCATTTTGACAGTAGAAACTACAACATTTACTCAGCATCAACTGCAATTAGTACAATTGCTTGTAATGCTTCGCAATTGTTTTCATACATGTTATATTATCAATTACATATAGTGAATGACTATGTACATGATGGAGCAAAAGATTCATCAAATTTAGATACTCTATACGGAGGCAAGATAAATGACCTTAACTCTCAACTTTCTAGCTTTTTAGAATACAACTATGATTTATCAAATTTAATGTCTAGTTCAAAAACTCATATTAAATTTGGTCAATCTTCTTGTGGTGTTAGCATAGCTAAAAATGATTATTCTGATAATCGTTTTGGTTTTTTACCAACTTTTGAAAATAAAGATTGAACTAACCCGGATTCAAATTTCCCATATGCCCAAATAAAAGATGAAGATGGAGTTAAAAAAGTTACAGGTTTTGATTACATTCCATTTATTTTTAATATAGATGATTTATCATTTAGCTACTATAACCCAGTTACAAGTGATAAAACTTTTTTACCTAATAACTGATTAATTCAAGATCAAGATAAAGTTAAATCTCAAATCACTTCTACAAAAGGATGAAATAAATTCTTTAGCATCACAGGTGAATCTAAAGATTCATGAACTCCATCATTGAATTGAACATTAAAACCTGCAACAGGTGTTGATATTAATATTCCTAAATCGGTTCCTTTGTTAAATGCTAATATTAAATCATCAACATTTGTCGGATTAGCAAGTTATGGTATTTATAATTTAGAAAATGGAGATGATAAAATCCAATTACCTATTTTCAACTCTGTTGCTGGTATTTATCCTTCATATTTTCTTTCTGATGAAAATATTTATAATCAAAAAGATGGTGATGACACAAATTGGTTTTTAGATAAATCTAAATTAGACAAAAAGATGAATAATTTAGTAAAAAGTCTAACTAATAGAAACGAAAAACCAACACCTGAAGTAATCGAATTTGTTAAAAATTTCTTTTCAAATAATGGTGTTGCAAACATTGCAGACATTCTTTCTAAATAATGAAAATCAATGTTGTTACTTCTTGACTAGAAATAATTCAAAAACAAACAAAATTAGAGTATTGAAAAAAATTAGAAGAGCAAGTAGATAATGCTTATTCTAATTTTATTTGTTATCCAAAATATGAAAACATTTTTAATTGTTTCAATTATTTTGATTTTAAAGACACAAAAGTGGTAATAATCGGTCAAGATCCTTATTACATTCCAAATATGGCCAATGGATTAGCATTTGCTACAAATAATACAAGATTACCGATGTCATTGAAAAATATCTATAAAGAACTTAAAAATGATTTAGGAATTATAAAGACTTCTGGCGATTTGACTTCTTGAGCAAAGCAAGGTGTTTTATTAATAAACAATGCACTATCAGTTACTAAAGATAAACCAAATTCACATTTAAAATTTGGATGAAATACTTTTACAAATAACATTATTCAAGAAATTGACAGAAACATTGATGGGGTTATTTTTGTATTATGAGGTAATTTTGCAAAAACAAAAATTCCTTTAATCAAAAATAAGAATAATTACATTTTAACAGCTGCCCATCCTTCTCCACTAAGTGCTACTCACGGTTTTTTCGGATGCAAGCATTTTTCAAAAATAAATGATATTTTAGATAAAAATAAGAAAAAACTAATAAGTTGATAATTATAATTATTTAAAATATTTATAGAATAGATGTTGTCAAATTTATTTGCTGCCGCTAAAAGTCCTATAAAAGCTATTGAAGTTATAGCAATTTTTGCTGCATTTGTTGTTGCAACAATTATTTTATTGTTTATTAAAAAAATATATTACAGAGTTTTCCTAAAAAAAAGATATTACATTTTTCCAAAAATGAGTGTTAAAGGGATTACTAATGTTGCAATGGTAATTTCTATTTCTATTGCAGCTATTATTTTATTAACGTTTTTAACTGCTGGATTTATGGCAGTAATCTTTAGAGCTTATCCTGGTTGAAGATCTACTATTGAAGGTGTACTTATTAAAATTGGTGGATTGTTATTTGGACCGATTATTGGCTTGTTCATTGGTGCATTTACAGATTTGTTAACTGTAGGAATGACTGCAGGAATGTTCCATTATGGTTATTTTATTGTTGCAATGGCTTATGGATTTTTTTCAGGAGTAGTTAGAACAATTATTTCGTTATCAAAAGATAAAGAAATTTCTTTTTTAACTTTATCCTCTATTTTTGTAACATTTATAGCAGTAGCATTATTTTTATTCATTTATTACATGAATATCTCGTCTTATAACATTAGTTTCTTAGGTTTTAACATTAATATCAACAAAGAAATTATGTTAATAATTTTTGGGACTGTTTTTTCTCTTACTATATTAATTCTTTGAATTTGTGCTTTTTCTTTCGACTTTTGAAAAATTGTTTATTCTTTTCAAACAATATTTTTTAAATTAAGATTTATTTCATCAGTTAAAAAATATCGCAAACATTTAGCTTCTTGATCAGATACCCAAAAAGCTGCAGATAAACATTTAAATTGAGTAGTAACGCATGAGCAAAGTAGACAACGTGCTTTAGCAAGAATGAATAAATCATATAGTAAAATTGATTTTACAAAGATTAAATTATGATTTAACTATTTCGCCCCAGTATTAATTACTGTGTTTAGTTGCGAAGCGATTGTGGAAATTTTAATTATGCCTGTATTTGATTTAGATTTTTCAATCTTAAGTTATGACTATTGATTTGCTTTTAGATTAATTATGTTTGTGTTTATGTCTCCAATCAATGTATTAATTATTTTCCCAATCTATCGAATTGTTTGTCCATCAATGAGATACAATTATCAAAATGACTTATCTGAAAGTATATATATTCCGTTAATGGTAAACTAATTATGAAAACAATTACAAAAAAAGAAATCCAAAAAATCGCTAACATCTATTATTTTGGCTTAGATGATGAATTTTTAGATGCTGTTTACAATGATTTTTGTAAATTCTTGAATAATCTTGAAGTACTTAATACTATTAATACTGATAATGTAGAACAAACTGATTATTGTACTAATCAATCATACAATCAATTAAGAAAAGATGTTCCAGAAATTGTAAAAGATCCTGAAGAATTTACAAAAAACGCTAAAAGAAAGTCTCAAAAATATATTCTAGTTAAATAATGAAACCATCAATAATTTTAAAAAATCACGAAAACTTAAAAACAGGTAAAACAACTGTTGATTTTTTAATTTCTGAATGTAACAAAAAAATGCAACAATGCAAAGATACTAATTCTGTAATAACTGAATGTTGTGACGCTCCTAAAGATTTTAAATTAACGGATAATTTATTATCTGGTTGTATTTATTCGTTAAAAGATAATATATCTACTAAAGGTATTCGAACAACAGGAGCATCTAAGTTCTTAGATGACTATATTCCACCATATAATGCAACGATATATGAATTATTAAAGTCTTCAGGTGCAATATTAACTTCTAAAAATAATTTAGATCAATTTGGTATGGCTGGTACTGGAATTCAAACAGCTTATGGATATGCAAAGAATATTCTTGATAAATCAAGAATTACTGGAGGTTCTTCTTCTGGATCAGTTAATTTAGTAGCTGGTGGTATAGTTGATTTTGCCATTGGTACAGACACAGGAGATTCAGTAAGACGTCCTTCATCATTCTTAGGTGTAGTTGGTTATAAACCATCATATGGCTTGATTTCGCGTTATGGAGTCCTTCCGTATGCCCCAAGCCTAGATCACGTTGGAATCATTACAAGAACAGTTGCTGATGCAGCAATTGTTGCAGATCAAGTATGTCAATTTGATCCAAAAGACTATACTAGTCAAAAACTTGAACATAATTTTTACAAAAATTTAAAAGTTTTAAAAGGTATGAAAATTTCAGTTATTAAAGGAATAGAAGACGGAATTTTATTAAATGAAAGAAAAATATACCTTAATGTTATTAGTAAATTAAAAGAAAACGGTCACACTATAGTCGAAAAAGAAGTTGATATCAAACTTCTTAATGGTATTGGAGTAACTTATCAAATTATTAGTAATGTTGAAGGATTAAGCTGCTACGCTTCATTTACAGGGGTTCCTTTTGGAGCAAATGAAGGCGGTCAAGAATATAAAGATTTAATCTTTAAAAATAGAAATAAATACATTAATAACCAAGTTAAGAAAAGAATGTTAATGGGTGCTTATGTCACTTCAAGAGACAATTTTAAGTCTATTTACATTAAAGCAAAGAAAGTGAGAACTCTATTAATAGAGTTAATGAATAAGCTAATGGATAATGTAGATGGATTATTAATCCCATCTGCTTCGTTTGTAGCTCCAACACTAGAAGATACTTTTGCAGATACAGTAAAAACTTCGCATGCAGATGATTGCTTAATTTTGGCAAACTTTGCTGGAACCCCATCAATTACCATTCCTGCTGGTAATTACAACGGTCTACCATATGGTATTAACATAAATTGTAAACAAAAACAAGATCAAACTATGTTTGATATTGCTGCAACAATAGAAACTATTTTGGAGGATAAAAATGAATAATTTTAGACCTACCATTGGTATTGAAGTTCATATAGCTCTTAATACTAAGTCAAAGATGTTTTCACCATCTAAGAATTTACATAATGACCCTGTAAATACTAACATCAATGAAATTGATTTAGCACTTCCTGGAGTTATTCCTAGCGTTAATGAGGGTGCAGTTATAAAAGCCATCCAATTAGCAAAAGCATTAAATATGAAGATAGATCAAAATATTCGGTTTGATCGTAAAAATTATTTTTACCAAGATTTACCAAAGGGTTTTCAAATCACTCAACAATTTTATCCAATTGGTACAATTGGATCTATTAAGATTTGTAATAAAACTATTGGTGTAGAAAGAATTCACATGGAAGAAGACACTGCTAAACAATTGCTAGTTGGTGATCATTTATGTCTTGATTACAATCGTGCTGGTGTTCCATTAATTGAAGTTGTTTCAAAGCCTGATATGCATTCTGCTAAAGAAGCATATGAGTATTTAACTCAATTAAAAAGAATTGCTGCTTTTTTAAACATTTCAGACGCGAAAATGGAAGATGGTTCATTACGTGCTGACGTTAATGTTTCAGTTGCTCCAGTAGGTAGTGAAGAATTAGGTACTAAAGTTGAAATTAAAAACATTAACTCTTTTAATAATGTAATGAGAGCAATTGATTATGAAATCAATCGTCAAACTAAGTTGCTTCTTACTAATGAATTAGTAAATCAAGAAACTAGAAGATGAGATGATGCATCAAAAACAACTGTGTTTATGAGAAGTAAATCAAATGCTGTTGAATACTGCTATTTCACTGAACCAAACATTCTAGTTATTAAACTTGATAACAAGTTTGTTTATAATGCTGTTAGTTCAATGAACAAAACTCCAGATGTTGTTAAAAAAGAACTTAAGGAATTAAATATTAATGATAAATTAATTGAACAACTGTTAGATGACTTTAATTTATATTCTGTTTTCAATAAAGTTGCTAATGCAACTAAAGATTCTTCTCAAACAGTTACGTGAATTGTTATCGAACTTGTTGCTTTATTAAAAAAACAAAACAAGTCTATTGAATCAATAAGTGATTCAATTATTAATAACATCATTGAAATGATTAAATTATTAAACAATGGCGATATTAATGGTAAACAAGCTAAAACTATTTTTGAAAAAATAGTTACTGAACAAAAAGAACCAAGAAAACTAATTGAAGAATTAGGATTTAAACAAATTACAGATGAAAAGGTAATTGAAAAATATTTACAAGATATTATTTCAAAAAATAAAAACATGTTAGATCAATATAAAGAACGTCCAGAAAGAGTTGAAAAATTCTTTATTGGTCAATTAATGAAAGAAACCAAAGGGCAAGCAAACCCTGTGGTTTCTATGAAAGTTCTTAAATTATTATTGAAAATTTAACTTATTGCTGTTCAGCCTAAAACTATAAAAATATCTTTCCATTAACAAAACCATCAAAATTAGACTAAAATTTTAATAATTTGTTTTGAAATATTAGTATTTTCAAGAATCAGGTAAACCACCGTATTGTTTTAAATATGCAAGAAGAGCAGCACTATTATGTTCATCGTCAATTGGGTTAGTTACAGTAACTATTCCATTTCGACAAACACCGCTGAACGAAGTTGGATCTAAAGTTGTATTACCAGCTCAAGCATTTCATTTAATATTATTTAAAAGAAGATTACAACCAATAAAAGCATATGCACCAATTGTTTTTAAACTACTTGGGAATGTTACAGAAATTAATTGTCGACAACTTCCAAAAGTAGTTTCACCAATTGATTCTAGACTACTTGGGAATGTTATAGAAGCTAATGAAGTATTATAGCGAAAAGCATCAGAACCAATTGTAGTTAAACTACTACATTTTGACAAATCAATAAGAATTAATGTTGTAGTTGAAGCAGAGTAATCTTCTCGTGCAAAAGTATTACTACCAATCGAATTACATTTAGATCCTTTAGCAAAAGTTACTTTTTTAATAAATGATGGTATAGTTGATGCGTAGTTGTGATAGAAAGCATTATCAACAATACTTGTCACACTTGCTGGAATTAACATAGTGTTACAGTCACTATAAGCACTTGGATTATCTAAGAATTCAGAAGTAAATCCTTTCAACACATTGTTTTGATCAATGTTATAAACATCTTCTGGTAAAGGATTTATTATTTCTTCTGTTTCTGATTGTCCTCCACAAGAAGATGCAATAGCAGGAATAGTACCAACAATTCCTAATCCACAAGTAATACTTGCAATAGTTTTAATTAATTTTTTATTCATAATTTATTCTCCTATATGATATTTATACTTGTTTTTTTTTTGACAAAAAGTTAAAGATATAATAATTAATTATGATAAAGAAAACTTATTTTATTGGACACCGTGGTGTACCTTCTGATAAAAATGTATTAGAAAACACAATTGAATCTTTTAATTTAGCTGCTAAGAGTACTCATGATGGTATAGAAACAGATATTTGACCGACAATTGATCATAAATTAGTTTGTTGTCATGATCGTTGACCATTTAGATTTTCTTTTAAAAAAATATACAATTTAAAACTTAAACAAATTCAAAAAAAGAGTTTACATGGTTCTGTAGACTATCCAAGAAATAATCCTGGAGCATTTTATAAAGGACTAAAATGAAAGAAAAATAAAGCGCCAACGTTTTTTCAATATCTTGAAATCTGTAAACAAAATAATAAGTTAGCATTTGTTGAACTTAAAAATGATAAGCAATGAAGTGAGGATAAAAAAGGTATTTGAACATATGAAAATATTGATGCAATCATTGATGTAGTCAACAAATCTGGTATGTCGTATCAAAAGATATGATTCATATCTTTAGATAATGATTTATTAATGGCTTTTAAGAAAAGATTCCCTTTTATCCAAATAATGATTATTGTTGATCCAAATAATAAAATTAAAGAATATAGGGATCCAAAATATTTCTTAGATAGAAATTATTCAATCGATATTGGTGATTTTGATTCTAAATCAACAAAAGATTGAGGAATTAAGATTGATCAAAAATTAATTCAAGATTTTCATAATAAAAATCTATTTGTAGGTGCATGAACAATCAATGAACCAGAAAGGGTGAAATCTCTTGTAGCTTTAGGGATTGACTTTATTACTTCTGATTACATTATTAAATAAATGGAATTGATCCAATTACAGATATACTTGCAAAGCAAGTTAAAGTTTTTAATAATTTATTTT